>JAHBXN010000004.1:300000-471072 GCA_019636475.1 Phycisphaerae bacterium | reverse complement strand
GTCCCTCGTGTACTTTCGACGGGCTTTCTTTCGACTCATCAGACACCTCCCGCGAAAATCATTCTCGCGTTTCTGGGTGTCCACTAACAGTGGGGAAGCTCAGATCAACGGAGTTATTCTCGTTTCGAGCGGCTGGAAAACGACGCACTCCTGCGCATGTTCCTCGCGGCGGGACAAACGCTTCAATCGAAAGGCCCCACCTCGTGGCGACAACTGGAGGCGCTTCTTAGCCAGCCGAATCCATCTGCGGGCTTTCCGCTGGACTTTCCTGTCGGAGCGAGCAGCCTGCGAAAGAGGATCACCAAACTTGAAAACGCATTGGAATTTCGGTTGAACGATCGTCGGCTCGGCCGGAAAGGTCAGATTTCAGAAGAAGCGGTCCATTTGCTTGAAGAGGTTCGGCGGTATCTCGACGCCAAGCAGACTCGGCTCAACGCGGGGGGTTAGTTCTTGACTTGTACGACGCGATGTGGCACGTCTGACGACTCTATCAAGCAGCGACAATGTCACATCAGCCCCCTCTCCCGCAACTGGATGCGGCCACGATTTCATTTCCCACGGATCGCATCACCCTGGGTGACATGCGAAAGCATCAGCCTTCCCTATTCTCCTCGGATGCCTTGCTCGAGAGCTCCAAACTGGACCAGATACAGGCGCTGGCGACTCTGCACGTTGAGCTTTCACTCGCGGAGCGTGCCTTCAGGTCCGCGAGTTTGAAGCCGCCGCCGCGAAGCAGGCAAACGCACACAAAGCCCGTTGACCACACGGCGGCGAACGCGCCGCTTCCATTTCTTCCCGTAAGCAATCAACGCCTCGGGCCTGCGCAAAAAAAGGGCGCAGTTTCGTGAATTTTGCCTGATTTCCTATAACGCACGCATGAACGAGCCGCGACCGGGAAGTCGCGGGAAAGGGCATACGTATCATGGTAAACGAAACAGCAATTTCGTCCAGCGGGCAGTCCATCTACCAGGAACTTGCCGACTACCAGCGGACCGAAGCATGGTTTGGGCAAGCTCTGATTGAGACGCTACAGCTTTGGACCAATCGGTTCATCGCCGAGTTTAAACTCGACATTCCAGAAGTGGTGCTTTCCATCGACGCCCTCCCCTGCACCCGATACGGCCAATTCCGCGAAGGACACAACGGACTCGGACTTCGCGGTGAAATCACACTGAACGCCAAATATCTCGATGGCAGCAGGCCGATGTGGGAAGTCCTGGGAACCTTGCTGCACGAATTGCTACACGGGTGGCAGCAGGCGCACGGCTCACCTGGCAAAGGAAACCATCATAACAGGGAGTTTCGTGAGAAGGCGGCACAACTCGGTTTGTTGATCGACAAGAAGGGCCTGACTGGCTACGCGGCATTCGGCCCCTTCAAGACACTGCTGATTCAATCCGGGATCGATGCTCCGTCAACGGAGACTCCGGTTCCATCGCGCCGACCGCGCGGCACATCCAAGCTAAAGAAATGGTCATGCGCCTGCACAAATGTGTGGTGCGCCGTGTCGGACCTCCTGGCTGATTGCCAAGAATGTGGGAGCCCGTTCATACGCTCCTGCCGAGCGCGAATCATCGAGGTGCTTTGATGGACGAAGAACAGATTCAGTACGTGTCGCCCGATCGCTTGGTGTGTCGTTCGCAGCCGCGCGTCCGGTTCAAGGAAGAATTGATCCTCGGTCTGGCGCGCAGTATTCACGAAGCCGGCCGCGTACTTCAGCCGCTTCGCGTTCAACGGATCAACGACACGCTCGTGGTTCTCGACGGAGAACGTCGGTTGCGGGCCGCTCGTAAACTTGGGCTCGCCCATGTCCCAGTCATCATCGAAGATAAGGACTTGTGCGAAACGGAAATTCTGCATCGGCAACTGATCCTCGATTGCCAGAAAGAGCATTGGACCCCCGTCGAACGGGCCAAAGCGATTCAACAGTTGATTCGAGAGTC
This sequence comes from Phycisphaerae bacterium, assembly GCA_019636475.1. NCBI lineage: Bacteria > Pseudomonadati > Planctomycetota > Phycisphaerae > Phycisphaerae bacterium. Next base: position 469,129 of record JAHBXN010000004.1, on the reverse strand, counting down.
AGGGTGGCAGGCGTCGCAAGTCGCCGAGCACGTGGGGATTTCGCCAGCAACGGTGACGAAACTGCTTTCGGTGCTGGAATTGCCCCCGGAAACACAGGAACAAGTTGCGGCTGGTGCGCTAGGAATGAGTACTGCGTATGCCATCGCTCGCTCGAAAGACCCTGACGTCAGGACTCAACTGGTTGATGCTGCGTCGAGAGGCAAGTTGACGCGGGACGGAGTTGTCACGCGGGTCAGAAAACAGAATTCCAAACGGCGGACCGTCGTTCGTCAAAGCGATGCACGAAAGCAGCGAGTATCGCTTCAACTCGCCGCCGATTGCACGATGACTATCGTTGGACCAGAGATCAAGGTCGAGATGCTGGTTGCATGGCTAAAGACGCTGACTGACCGCCTTGTCGCGCTGGAGGCACAAGACATGGCTCTCAAGGATGCGGCGGAACGCCTCGCCCGTCCAAGCGGGTAAGAATCGTTTCACCTCGATGATTCGATTGCAATCGCATTGTTTCGCGGGGCGGCGCAAGTCGCCGCGATTCAACGGAGAAGGTGCGCGCATAACGTCACAGGCGGAAAAAGGGATGAGTGCCGTTCATGACACGCATCTTGAGCGGAACGAGCAGACGGGCCGCACGTTGTGGCCCCCTTTATCAAACACGAAATGAATAGGAGAACGGATCATGTCGGAGTTTTTTGGATTCATGAGGATGCTGGTGGGGTGCGGCGCGTTGCTGTTTATCGTGACGCTGGTCCTTCTCGCGCTGCCGCAGAGCCGCCTGCGTTGTGTCGGACTTGAAATAACGAAATGGGCAATGGCCATCGGACTCGTGCTGCTGTGCCCGTCGCCCATCGATGTCGTTCCCGATGTCGTTCCGGGCATCGGCTGGCTCGATGACGTGGGCTACCTGGTCGGTGCGTGGTACACCGCCCGGTCCGCGCTCGACGAACGCAAGAAGCGAAAGCTCTACGAGGAAGTCGAATTCAACGACCTGCGTCAACGCGCGACCCATCACGACGAATCTCGAAATTGAAGGCTGCTCTGCACTGCCGGGTATTCAAGACGAATGCTGTAATTTCGACTCATGGACCATAAGAGGAGGTATTTCTCATGCTGAGTCTTTTTCGCAAACTTCGGCGACGGGCATCCCGTCCGCCGCAGTGGGATCTCTCGACTCCCCTGCTGCGCTGGACCAACAGCGATGTCGTCACCCTTCGCGATGCGGTGGCCGGCGCGCTGGTGCTTGGTGCCACTTCGGCCGGTAAGACAACCGGCGCGGGGGCGGCGCTTGCGACGGCCTATCTTTCAACTGGATTTGGCGGTTGGGTGGCGACGACAAAATCTGACGAGAGGGACCTCTGGACGCGATATTGCAAAGAAACCGGACGGCTGGATGACTTGATCGTCGTCGGCCCGGACGCCGCGCGTCGTTTCAACTTCCTCGATCATGAATTGACTCGAAAGGGTGCCGGGGCCGGACTCACCGAAAACCTGGTTGCTCTCTTTTCCAACATCATGGAAATCAGGGAACGGAACTCAACCGCCGGCGGCGGCCGAGAGGACGGAAATTTTTGGAAACAAGCAGGGCTGAAGTGCCTGCGAAATGCGATTGATCTCGTCTCGCTGGCGACGGGAACCGTGTCGGTGCCCGACTTGGTCAATACCTGCCTCTCCGCGCCGATCTCGGCCGCGCAAATCCGGGATCAGGACTGGCAAGAGAAATCTTATTGCTTCAAGTGCCTCAAGGACGCCGATCAGCGCGACAAATCCCCACGCCAAAAACACGACTTCGGCGTTGTTGCGGACTATTACCTGCTCGAATGGCCCAACCTTGCTGACCGGACGCGAAGCATCGTGCAGGCGACGTTTACGGGCTGGGCGGACCTGTTCAATCGCGGTCTGCTGCGAGAGTTGTTCTGCACGGATACCAACGTCCGCCCCGAAGAGATCGAAAATGGGAAGATCATCCTCATCGACCTTCCGGTGAAGGAGTTCGGCGAGATCGGCCAGTTCGCGCAGGTGTTATGGAAATACGTGTTTCAGCGAAGCATCGAGCGCCGCAACGTCGCGGAAAATCCGCGCCCGGTCTTCCTCTGGGCCGATGAAGCGCAGAACTTCATCACCTCGTATGACATGCAATTTCAGACGACGTGCCGCGCCGCGCGTGTGGCCACCGTCTATCTCTCGCAGAACGTCAGTAACTTCTACGCCGTACTCGGCGGTGGCGACAAGGGCCGTGCGGAAGCCGATTCACTGTTCGCCAACCTCAATACAAAAATCTTCCACGCCAACGGCGATCCCGTAACGAACGAATGGGCCGCGAGCCTCGTCGGCCGCTCGCGCCAATTCCTGGCCAGCGGCAACAGCACCTACAACGCGGAGGATCAGTGGGCGGCCGCGCTTGGGCTGGACTGGTTCGGCGGAAACGGGAGCACTTCGGCAGGCTTTTCAGAAGTGTACGAGTTCGAGGTCCAGCCCCGCGAGTTCACGCGCCTGCGCACGGGCGGCCCCGCCAACAACTGGGAAGTGGACGGAATCGTGTTCCAAAACGGAAGGTTGTTCAACGCATCGAAGCGAACCTGGCAACGGGTCATCTTCAAGCAGCATCGATGAACGCGCAAACTAGTGCCATGACTCATCGCCACATTCGAGGCGCTCTCCTGCGGAGGAACCTGTTATGAACGATCAAGGCCTGATGCCGAATCATCGCAACGAGCTTCGATCCAAGTTCGGAATTATCCAGTTTCTTGCCAGCGCGGTCGCAGCGCCGATTGAGTTGTTCATTCATCGCCTCGGCTCCTTCGGCGAGCGCTATTTTGGATTTCAGTTCGTCGCCGCGGCCGGCTTCATGGTCTTCTGGCCCGTGCTGTGCAGCCCGCATCACGACCCGCGTCCCACGCTCGCCTTCTGTTTCGCATCCGTGTTCATGTATCTCTGCGCCCGGAGTCGAACCGTCAAACGCATTCGGAAAGGCGGACCACAACCGCATACGCGATACAGCGGCGAACCGTGGTTGAAGTTCGTCTTTCGGCGAATGAACGAAACGAAAATCAAATTCTTCGTTGAACCGGTCCTGGTCTTTATCGGCGGCGCCCTAGTGATGAGTCTCAGTCCGCCGCTGGGCGGATTTTTCATCGTATCGGGTCTCGGCATGTTCATCGCCAACAGCACGTCAGAGCGGTTCGAACGCCGCCGGGCGCTGGACATGCACGACGCCCTAGTCGAGCAGCGCAGCGTCGTGGAACGGTTCCGCGAACTGCAAGATCGGAATTAGACAGAAAGGAATCGTCTCATGGCAGGCAACAAGGCACCGGCGAAGCTTGGCGCGGAACATGCTTCCGCAATGTTCCGGCAAGGTCTAGCGGAACTGAGGGCCGCGCTCTACCCGGAATCGAACGTCGCACAGCCGACCGTTTACGGCATGGCGGGCACTAAAACGCCCGGCGAAGTGATGGAAGATCGGAAAGGTGAAAACCGCGACCCGGATGAGAAGCCGTCGATCCTAAACGAGCGCCTCGAACAGGTTTCCAAGGATTGCCACGAATCTGAGCCGGAGCCACCTCAGCCGGAGCGGGATTGAATCGTCAGTCTTCAAAAAGGGATGGGTCTGACCTCAAGCAGGAGAAAAATCATGGTCGCTGCCTTACTCGTTGGCTGTATTGCCGGCGCAATCTCACTGGTCCGAAGCTTGATACCGTACATGCCATTCACAAGAAATCACCTTGGACACTCGGTATCGACGACGGTCGATTTGCCAGTCGAGATCGCCTGGGAAGCCCTCGACAAGTACTTGATGGCGCTGAAATGTTCGGAAAGAACCGACAGTCCAGGGGTTAGAACCTACCAACGGGGCTTAATGAAGATGCACAAGGTCGAACAGATCATTCCGCTTTATCTGATTCCACACGTCATTGCCTTGGGCATGAAGTTCGAGAATGGATGCACACAAGTTCACATTCTCTACGGAGCAATCCCCAGCGTCGCCTTCTCGGACGCCGCCGCCGAGTTCTTCCTGGATTCGGTAAAGGCTGAGGCGGATGGCGCCATCGAATTGCTCCGCAGGATTGCCGACGATGAGGCTGTAAAGCAATCACAACAGCAACACCGATCTCCACAGACTGACCATCAACTGCTGAGTGACGATTTCGAATCCTTGGGTCTCAATCCCAAGGCCACCTGGGCGGAAGTCCAGTCTTCGTATCGCGAGAGCTGCCAGAAGTTCCATCCGGATCACTTAGCCGGCCAACAGGTGTCCCCTCACCTGGCCGATCTTTCCAATCAGCGCTTCAAGGAATGCACGGCCGCGTATCAGCGGTTGAAACAACGCATGGCCTGACAAACGATCACGTCGGCCGTAAGACTCAGACCTCGCGAAATCCATGCAATCACCTCACAAGAAAACGCGAGCAACGTGCCGTTCTCCCGACGGAGGATTGGTCGTTCCAGAAGGCACGCCGCGCTGGATCACCCCTACCCTCATCCGGGAGACGATTGCAACGTGGCAACCTTTCTACCGCAACTCGATGTCAGTCGACGACGCCGTTAGAATACTCATGCGTGTCGGACAATTGTTCGAGGTCTTGTCGCGGGGATGAGCCCATGAAACGGTACGTTGCGTTGGCGCGGGTCTCTAGTCGGGAACAGGAACGGGAGGGGTTTTCGCTGGCGGTGCAGGAGGATGCACTCAAACGCTACGCCGCTTCGACTGGCGGCGAGATCATCAAGCTCTTTCGCATCGCCGAGACCGCGAGCAAGCGCGACGAGCGCAAGACCTTCAGAGAGCTCGTTTCTTTCGCTAAAAAGAATGCGGCGAATCTCGACGCGCTGTTGTTCTATAAGGTCGATCGCGCCGCCCGCAACCTGTTCGACTATGTTGAACTGGAACGGCTCGAAAGCGAACACGGCCTCGCCTTCATCTCCGTCTCTCAGCCAACCGAGAACAATCCCGCCGGCCGCATGATGCGGCGAACGCTCGCCAACATGGCGAGTTTCTACACGGAGCAGCAGTCGGTCGATGTCCGCGAGGGCCATGCCCGCCGCGTGCAAGAAGGCTGGTTCGTCGGCGCCGCGCCGTACGGCTATCGCAACGTTCGCAAGGATGGCCGGGGCATAATCGAAGTCGATCCGGTCCGCGCCGCTGCCGTGCGGCGAATCTTCCATCTCTATGCCTACGAGCCGCTCACGGCCGATCTACTCATCGAACGTCTAACCAGGGAAGGCATCACCTATCGCTCCTCCTCTCCGCGCTTCCCGCGAAGTTCTGTGTACGCCATCCTTCGCGACCGCTCCTACCTCGGCGATATCCAATATGGCGAGAACTGGTATCCAGGCAAGCACGAGCCCCTCGTGGACCGGGCAACCTGGGACCGCGTGCAAGTCCTTTTGGGTGGCAAGACCTACCGCTCGCATGAACTGACCTACGCCGGCGGCCTCATTAAGTGCGACCACTGCGGCAACCTCATCACCGGCGAGCAGGTCGTTAAGAAATCAACCGGCAAGCAGTACATCTATTACCGCTGCACGATGTACAAGCTCGCGCCCGAGCACCCGCAGGTCCGCCTCAACGAGGCGAAGCTGGACGAGCAAATTCTGGCCGTCTTCAAGTCCATCAAGCAGCCCGAGACGGTTCAGGCATGGTTCTCAAAGGCCCTGCGCGAATGGTCCAAGATGGAACGTGCCGAAGCGACGACACAAGCCCATGTGTCCGAGCGCGAAATCGAAATCCTGCGACAGCAGCAGGACCGCCTGCTCAACCTTCGGCTGCTCGAAGAGATCGACGCCGACACCTTCGCCCGCAAGTCCACGGAACTCCGCGACAAAATCTCGTCGGCGTCCCTCCGCGTCGAAGCCGCGAACCGAGACCGCGGCGAACAAGCCGAACTGGCCATCCGTGTTTTCGAACTTTCGCAAGCCCTTGTCGAGAAATGGGTTTCAGCCGATTACGCCGCCAAACGCCAACTGCTCGAAATCGTCTTTTCGAACTTCACGCTGGACGGCGCAACTCTTTGCTATGAAGTGAATAAGCCCTTCGACGTTCTCATCGAAGGGCTCGTTTCGAGTCATACTCGGGGCGAGAAGATTCGAACTTCCGACCTCTTGGTCCCGAACCAAGCGCTCTGACCAGGCTGAGCTACGCCCCGTAGCTTCGAGTCATGCAATCATACGCCGCTGCCGCCGCATTGCAAGGGAGCGCATGCGTGGTCCTCGTTGCCGGATACCTCGTTCAGCCGCTGATAGTCACGGTCGGACGCGCGGGCGAGTCGGCCGGCGACGGTGAATCTCATCCTGTTCCCGGACATCAGCCTGTTCCCGGACAGCTGATCGTGCGGTCATGACTTTCTCGGCCCCGGAAGCGTCCCTTGATCTTCGCTGGAACGAGCGGGTGCGTCCGTTTCCAGCTCACTGATTCTCGTCCGAATTGAGTGACGGGCTTTCGGATCGATTGCCGGGTCGAGGAGGAATGACTTTGCGGCGGCAAGCTTGGCCGCTCGCCTACCGGGGTCTCGTTCGGTCCGAACGTCTTCAAGGATGAGGCGTCCGACGAGGTAGCTCAGATGCTGGTCCTTTCGCTGAGTCGCCTTTTCCTGGATTGATCCGAGTGTTAGTGCCGCCTTTACGGCATCGGTGATCGATCCGCCATGTTCCCACTCCCCGATGGCGCCGGCCAGACTGGCGCGGGCATCAATTACCTCGTTTGATGCACAGCGGCCGAAGTAAATCAGCGTCGGGCCAATCCACGCGCATAGAAGAATCGCGATGACAACGCGCGCCGCGGTCGATAAGAATCGGCCGCTGGCGCGCGCGGGTCGCTTGCCGGACGACAACGTGTCCGACACGTCAACTGCCATCGAATCAGCGGACCGGTTCTGTTCGAGTGGGCGGCCCTCCGGCTGAGCGACCGCGTCCGATCGCCCGAATGGCAACGGCGTGAGCACCAGCCAGTAAATCGTGGGGGCGACGATGAGGTGGCCCTTGGTCAGAATGCTGCTCAGGATGTAGCGTTTCTCCTCCGAGCCGAGATACGGCGACGATTGCGCAATGACATCCATCAAGACGACATACCACAGACAACAGACGCCGATGATGATTGTGATGAGCCGCCGTCGCCAGGAGATCCAATTCGAGACGACCGTGAGCGTCATGAATAGCTGCACCGGCGGCGCGAGCCACCAGTATCGCAGATCGTCCATAAGCAGAAAGGGCGCAGGCGTGCCGGCGAATCTCAGGATGGCCTTCGTCGCAGTCAACGTTGCGTCAATCAGTGGTTCGGCAGCCGCACCCCAGAGACAGCTCATCACGGCAAGGGAGAGGAGAAATCTAATCGCGAATCCGCCGCGGCCTGTCAGCCAGATCAGCCACAGCGGCAGCACCACAAAGAGTGGAAACATATGCATCAGCGCGTCGTGCCACGGATCGAAAGCGCCGGGCCACCAGCCGGCCACGACGGCGAGCCAGCCGACGCGAGCAATGTTTAACAGACCGACACCGAATATCCCCACGAACAGCCCGAGAACCCGTTTCCGACGATCGCAGGGGAAGGCCAGCACGCCCGCGATGAAAATGGCGATGGGCTCGACGCCGCTGCATTCGGGCGTGACCTCAAGCACTCGTCGATTGATCCAGATCTGAGTGCCGCGCCGGTCGGTCTCGAGCCCGAGGCTGCGCGGGAGTTGATCAGCGGCAGACGCGACGATCGAGCGATACCCGACAGCCGCGTTATGTTGCATCAGGTAATACTCAAGCCCGACACCCGCGGCGCTGACCAGGACAAATACTGTAAGAAATCGCACCGCTCCGGCCGGGCCGAGTCCGAGTTGCGCCTGCGACGATTTCCCAAGGTCGCCGTGCTGTCTGGCCGGATCCGCGGGGGACGGCGCCAGCATTCGAGCGCGAGGCTGTTTTCTGCGAAATGGCATGCGGATGGATCCGGGAATTTTCAACGATTTCTTTAGAATCGGCCGACATTGTAGAGCATCTTGTCGCGGGATGTACCGCCCGCCGGCAATCGATGTGAAACGGTTTGCAGGCCAATCGAGAGTGCCTCTATAATCCGCCCGGCATCGGAAAAAACGCAATCGCTTGGAGCTTTCGCCACATGGGTTCAAACGCAACGGCGCACGGCAAGGAATCGCACGATCACGGTCATGGACACGGCCGCCATCGCGTGGGTGACAAAGTTCATTTTCGAATCGCACGCCAGGACAAGCCCGGCGGCCAGCGATATTACGAGTCGTTCGCCGTGGAATACGTTCCGGGTATGAACGTCATTTCCGCATTGCAGGCGATCGCGAAAAATCCCCAGCCGATCGGAAGCGACAAGACCGTGAAGCCCGTCGTCTGGGATTGCAATTGCCTCGAGGAGGTCTGTGGCGCCTGTACGATGGTGATCAACGGCACCGTCCGGCAGGCCTGCTCGGCACTGGTCGATAAATTGGAGTGCAACAGCGGAGGCGAGATCGAGCTGGAGCCCATGAGCAAGTTTCCGGTCGTGCGTGACCTCATGGTCGATCGAAAGCGCATGTTCCGAGGCTTGCAACGGGTCAAGGCATGGATTCCTGTCGATGGATATCACGACGAAGGGCCGGGGCCGCTCCAGGGTCCTGAGGCTCAGGAGGAAGCCTATCCGCTCTCGGAGTGCATGACCTGTGGCTGCTGTATGGAAGTCTGCCCGCAGTATTCAAAAATCGAATTGGTCCAGCAGGCCGGTGAGACCGATCAGGAATTCAAACGAAGGCAATACACGGCAATGGACGCCGATTTTGTCGGCCCCGCGGTCATCTCCCAGGCGGTGCTGTTTAACACCCATCCGACCGGCCAGATCACCAAGGGCGTTCGGCTTGACGCATTGATGGGGCCCGGCGGAATCACCGACTGCGGAAACGCGCAGAATTGCGTGAAAGTGTGTCCGAAGAACATCCCGCTGACCCGGTCGATCGCCAAGGCCGGCCGCGACACATCCATCTACGCCATCAAGCGTTGGCTGTCAAAGTAGTCTTCCATCGTCCGGGGAAGTACAGAGTTGATTATGCAGAACAACGCGCGGCACGATCCTGTCAGCTACGTGTCGACTGATCCGCTTTCCCGTGATGATTCACAGGATTCGCCTGCCGGCGCCGCTGGCGTCTCCGGTGTTGCCGATGGCGAATCCGCCGATCGTTCGCCAACCCGCCTCGTGGTGATTCTCGTCCCGATTCTGATTGTCGCGCTTTACTTCGGGTATCTCTGGTTTGTAAGCGGCGTGCTGCCCGTGGTTGAGCGCTTTCCCAACGGCAAGCCGCAGACCACGGGGTATGTGAAGCGGCACGGTGTCAGGTACGAGCGAACCGGACGCTGGACGATCTATCACCCGAACGGCGGGAGAGCGGCCGAGGGCATGTACGAGCAAGGCAGAAAACTGCCGGAATCCTGGCACTACTGGGATGAATCAGGCCGGGAGATTCCTGAACCTCAGGCCACCCAGCCTTAGCGCGTGATGCGGCTCGCACGACCGTCGCGCTTTTCGTTATCGCATTTTGTTGGAAATGTGTTGCAGCCGTCCCACGGAGATGCCACCCCGATACAGCCTATCGGGTCACAACAGGTAGCGGCAGGCTCCCGTCCGCCCTTGGTAGCGGATCCGGCGGCTTGATGGTCACGCCGCCATGGCGGAGCTGCGCCTCCCCGCGCTGCACGCGCTCCGCGAACGCCAGCGACTCCTCGTACAGCGCCTGCATCATCTCGCTTTCGCTGACCGTCCGTACCTGCTCCCCTTGGACATAGATGATGCCCTTGCCCTTACCCGCAAAGACGGCCACATCAGCGCCCTCGGCCTCGCCGGGACCATTCACGACGCAGCCCATCACCGCCACCTTCACCGGGACTTTGATATCAGCCAGCTTCCGACGGACGTCCTGCACAAGCGTGATCAGATCAACCTCGATTCGTCCGCACGTCGGACACGCGATCAACTCAGGCTCGACTCGAGGACGCAGGCCCAGACAGTTGAGCATCTCCTTGGCGTCCTCGACTTCGAACACCGGATCGCTCGCGTAGCTGATGCGGACCGTGTCGCCGATGCCGTTGGCCAGCAGGGTCCCCAGCGCAGTGACACTGCGGATGCACCCGGTTTCCTTCGGCCCCGCGTGCGTGACACCCAGATGCAATGGAAAATCAAATCGGTCGCTGATCGCCGTGTAGGCTTTGATGACAATTCTCGGATCAATGCTCTTGGCGCTGATGACGACGTCCTGAAAGTCGTTCTCGTCAAAAATCCGGAGATACTCTTCCAGCTTGTCGATCATGATGCCGACGAGTTCATCCTCATAGTTCTGCTCAAGCCTGGCCTTCTCCTCCGCACGCTTGGATTTGTCCTTGCGCTCCACGATGCCGCCTTCGTTCACGCCGACGCGGATTGGAATCCCCCGTTCTCGACAGGCCCGGATCACGCGGTCAACCTGCTTGCGATCCTGGATATTGCCCGGATTCAGCCGAATCTTGTGTACCCCCGCCTCGATCGACTCCATCGCCCGCTGAAAATGGAAATGAACGTCCGCCACGATCGGCACCGGACACTGCGGCAAAATGTGCCTCAATGCCTCCGTATCCCGCGGTTCAGGGACGGCCACCCGCACGATATCGCAGCCGGCGCGAGCCAGTGCCTGAATCTGCGCGACGGTCTTGTCGATTTCGTATGTATAGGTACTCGTCATTGACTGAATCGAAACAGGCGCGTCGCCGCCGATCAAAACGGGACCGACCTTGACCTGGCGGGTTTTTCGGCGAGGGTACATGCAGTGCGTCCTCGATTCTCCCGGTGAGCCGGGCATTGAGCGTTCCGGTATTGTAGAAAGAAAACCGCAGGACGATAACCCGCCCTCACCGGCCTGAAGCGAATCGTTCCCTTGAACTTGACGGAACCGGCTGCGTATGGAAGATGCTCGGGTCGATCTTCGGTAGAGTGGAGTTTGAGACTTCGAAGCCCCAATGCCCGAAAAGCATGTCGAAATTGCTGACGCTTTCGCCCCGCCGCTGATCGGGCTGGTCACCTTGTCCCTGCTTGGCATCGGGCTGACCTCCGCATGTATTCCTCCGGATCAGCGACAAACCGTTCGTCGCGACGCGCGGACCGTCGCACCTGTCCGCGGTCTCATCGGTCGTTCCGTGCAGGGCCGGCCGATTGAATACCACGCGTTCGGCTGTGGCCGGGATGTGGTCCTCATCATGGCGACCATCCACGGAGACGAAGATGCCGGCACCCCGCTGACCCGGCATTTGATCGACCACCTCGAAGGCCAGCCCGATCTCGTCGACGGCAGGCGGATCATCATCATCACTGATATGAACCCTGATGGCCGACACCACCAGACGCGATACAACGCACGGGGCGTCGATCTGAATCGGAACTTCCCCGCGACGAATTTCAATGAGCAAGGCCATCACGGTCCACGCCCGCTCTCTGAACCGGAGAGCATCGCCCTTCATGCGCTCATTGACCGCGAGAGTCCCCGCCGCATCGTAAGCATCCACCAGCCGCTGAACTACGGCAGCGAGTGCATTGACTACGATGGCCCAGCCGAGTCCCTTGCACAGGCCATGGCGGAACATACGGATATTCCGGTCAGACGTATCGGCAGCCGGCCGGGGTCGCTCGGATCGTACGCCGGCGAGACACTCGGCATCCCGATTATCACGCTGGAACTTCCCAAGGACGCAAAAGGCGTCGCTGGACGCGAACTGTGGAACCAATACGGCCGAATGATGCTCGCGGCGATCTCCTATCCCGAAAAGCTCTGACCCAGCCTGCGTGAGGACAAGTGACCCATCTCGTTTATCCCATCGCGGTTGCCCGGAATTGCCTGCTCGGTCCGGTTCGACCCGATTGACGCTTCGTGGGCTTTTTAGGTAAATCGTGCAAAAAACGTCCGAACCGGAACCTCGCGTGAGGTAAGCCGATCAATTCATGAGAATCGGCGACTATGTGCAAATATTGGCAAGGCGGCAATCAATTCATCGTCGACGGAACGAATTCCGACGCGATTGAATGATTCGACGGTGCTGCCTGTAGGTGAGTGGAGAAACAGGACATGATTAAGAAACTTCGAAGTTTTCTCATCATCGCGGTCGCGGCGGCGGCGATTCCGGTCGCCTCCGTGGCCCGCGCGGCAGACGGCGACATCATTGCCATGTTCAATTTGAAGGGCCCATTGCCGGAACAGCCGGATTCAAGCGGACTGGCGGCCCTGCTCGGTGAGCGGGCGCCGAACACCATGTTCGATCTGCTCGAGAAGCTTCGCAAGGCTCGAATGGACAAGGCGGTCAAGGCCTTGATCTTCCATCTGGACGACGCCGCCCTTGGGTTCGCCCAGATTCAGGAGCTTCGCTCCCAGTTCGAGGCGCTGCGGGCTGCCGACAAGGATGTCTGGGTCTTCAGCGAGGGCCTGGGTAACGGCACCCTGATGCTCGCCTCCGCGGCCAGTAAGGTCGTGCTGGTCCCCGCAGGCGAAGTGGTCATTCCAGGCTTCTATGCCGAATCGCTCTACTTCAAGAACATGCTCACGAAGATTGGCGTCGAGGCTGACATTCTGCATTGCGGCGACTACAAGTCCGCCGGCGAAATGTTCTATCGAACCGGCCCGAGCAAGGAGGATGAAGCGCAGACCAACAAACTGCTCGACTCGATCTTCAGCACCTGGATTGAGGAACTCGCCAAGAGCCGCCAGATCAGCCCCGAGAAAGTCAGAGCCCTGGTTGACAAGGGCATCCTCAGCTCCGAGGAGGCGCTCGAGGCAAAGCTTGTTGACAAACTCATGTACCGTGAGGACTTCGTCGAGGCGATCAAGAGCCGCTACGGCGACGATACCAAGGTGGTCACCAACTATGGCGGCGCCAAGACGCCGGAAATCGACCTTAACAACCCCTTCGCGATCTTCAAGCTGTTCGGCGATCTCATGAAACTGCCGACGAAGTCGACCAAGCCCGCGATCGCCGTCGTCTACGTCGAAAATGCCATCACCAGCGGCAAATCGGAAGAGAGTCTCTTTGGCGGCGCATCTAACGCCGGCTCCGACACGGTTCGCAAAGCGATTGCCGAAGCTTGTGACGATGACACCGTCAAAGCACTCGTTCTTCGGGTGGACTCGCCCGGAGGCTCAGCGCTCGCCAGCGACATCATGTGTGAGGCTGCCGCGAGATTCAAAAAGACCGGTCGCCCCTTCATCGTCTCGATGGGCAATGTCGCCGCAAGCGGCGGATACTACGTGTCCACGCTCGCAGACAAGATTTTCGCCGAGCCCGCCACGATCACCGGCTCCATCGGAGTGGTTGGCGGCAAGATGGTCACAAAGGGCCTCTGGGACTGGGTCGGTGTCACCGGCCACGAATACAAGCGCGGCGCGCACAGCGACATCATGAACTCCAACCGGACCTGGGACGATCAGGAACGCGCCGTCATGATGAACATGATGAATCGAGTCTATGGCGACTTCAAGAATCGGGTTCTGGCAGGCCGCAAGGACCGCCTTAAAGGGGAAATCGAAGGTCTTGCCGGCGGCCGGGTTTACACCGGCGCTCAGGCGCTTGAACTCGGACTGGTCGATCAGCTGGGCGGCATGGTGGACGCCATTCGTTACGCTGCGGACGCAGCCGACGTGAGCGATTACGAGCTTCGTGTGTTTCCACGACCCAAGTCGTTCATGGATGTCTTCAGCGCGATCTTCGGAGGGGAAAGCAAGGACGACGAGTTCATGATGAGGACCCGGGCCGGTGGTTTGAAACTGCAGCATCAGCCGTCTGTCGCGACCATGCTGGATGCGGTCCGGGCAATTGATCCTCAGAAAGCCCAGGTCATGGAGAAGTTCATGACCCAGGTGGAGTTGCTCTCAAATGAGGGCGTCCTGCTGATCGGCCCCCACTGCAATTTGATAATTCGCTGATTGCATTGCAGGCGTCGTAAGGCACGGCCGACGCACGCCTGTGATTTACGAAACCCCACTCCACCCTCTGGCCCGGTTTCCGAGGCGCAACGTCTCGGAAATCGGGCCAACCTGTTTGCGCCATGCTCCGATCAACGCAAACGCTGATTTTCGACTAGAATTCCGGCATGGAGTTCGACCCGGCAGCACTTCCAATTCCCGATCTTGGACTGAATTGCATCGGCTGCGGCTATTCGCTTAAAGGCCTGCCATCACACCGATGCCCCGAATGCGGACGCGAAATAGATCTGGAACAGCATATACCGCGCGGAGATTTCCCCGCCGTCATTCTTGATGGCCGCGAAGTGCCGCTCTCGGCCCGGACGAATGAAATCATGCGCCGCGCCGGCATCCTGTTCATGGCGGCTCAGAATCCCGCCGAATCAATCTTCGGGATGAGCCGAACTCAGAGCATCAATGGAAAGCTTGCCGTCGAACGCAACCGCTATTTCGACGCGATACGATGGCTGAAACACTTCGCCGCGACCGGCGAAATGCCGCCCGAGCCGGACACATCAGGCTCCGATTGGAAATGCACCGCCTGCGGCGAGGAAAACCCACCGACCTTTGAAGTCTGTTGGAACTGCGACACCGTCCACAATGTCGATTTCTGATTTCGCAAATTCGCACCAAGTCGATCTCCGGGAGTTCGAATATAGTCAGGCGTGATCAATGCTCCGTTTGACCGTCTCGCACGACAAGCGTAGGCGGCCGCATGATTTCTCACGGTGCGGTCTGCCGCAGTTGCCGAAACGGCGCGCCGCCCAGCGCGCGATCCACAGGAGGTTCCATCATGTCCCAAAACGCCGGCGACACAGAGCAGCGGCGCCCGAACAGGCTGAATCACGCTACAAGCCCGTACCTGCTCCAGCATGCGCACAACCCGGTGGATTGGTACGAATGGGACCCCGAGGCGCTCGAGCGCGCCCGCGAAGAGGACAAACCGATATTCCTTTCGATCGGCTACTCCGCCTGCCATTGGTGCCACGTCATGGAGCGCGAATGCTTCGAGAACCAGCAGATCGCCGCCGTGATGAATGAGTTTTTCGTCTGCATAAAAGTGGATCGCGAAGAACGACCTGACCTCGACGAAATCTACATGATGGCCACGCAGGTCTTTACCCGTTCCGGCGGCTGGCCCATGTCGGTCTGGCTCACGCCCGACCAGCGACCGTTCTTTGCGGGGACGTACTTCCCGCCCCGGAGCAGCCACGGCCGCCCCGGATTCGAAGACGTACTGCGCTACCTTGCACGAGTCTGGCGAGAGGAACGCGACAAAGTCATCCAGCAGGCCGACGCGCTGACCGATGCGGTCAAGTCGCTCACCGTCGTCGAGCCGGGAGATGAATTGCCCCCCTACTCGCTCATTCCCTCCACAGCGGAAGTCTTTGCCCGCGCGTTCGACACAGTACAGGGCGGCATTAGCGGCGGAGGGACCAACAAATTCCCCCCATCCATGTCAATGGATCTCATGCTCCGAGCCTACCATGCATCAACCCACCAAGGCGAGCCGAAGGCCGGATTGCTCCGAATGGTTGAATTGACACTCGACAAGATGGCCCACGGCGGAATCTACGATCAGATCGGCGGCGGCATATGCCGCTATTCGACCGACGTCGACTGGCTCGTGCCCCACTTTGAAAAGATGCTCTACGATCAGGCGCTCGTCTCGGACATCTACCAGAAAGCGTACCAGCTCACCAGGAAGCCGCTATACGCGCGGATCGCCCGCGAAATACACGATTACGTCATTGCCGATCTCCAGGGGCCCGAGGGCGGTTTTTATTCCTCCCGCGATGCCGACAGCGAGGGTGTCGAAGGGAAATTCTATATCTGGACATTCGACGAGGTGCGGAGCGCGCTGGGAGAAAATGAATCCGCGCTCTTCTGCGACTACTACGACATCACACCGTCAGGCAATTGGGAAGGGCACAACATCCCAAACGTGCCGCGGCCGATCGAGGTGGTCGCAAAGGCCCACGGGTTGGAACCCTCACAGCTTGAAACACGTCTGACGGCATCCCGCAAAAAGCTCTTCGACCTGCGCGAGACGCGCGTCAAGCCCCATCTCGATGACAAGATTCTGGCATCTTGGAATGGTTTGATGATCGCCTCCATGGCGAAAGCCGCTCGAATCCTCGAAGACACGCGATATCAAGATGCGGCCGCCCGGGCCGCTGATTTCGTCCTGACAAGGATGCGCGACCCAAACGGTCGTTTGCTCCGCAACTATCGCAACGGACGAACCCACACCCTCGGCTACCTCGATGACTATGCATTCATGATCGAGGCATCCCTGAACCTCTATGAAACCACCCTCGATATCCGCTGGCTCGACGAAGCGGAGCGATTGAACCGGCATGTCATGGAACACTACCGCGACGCTGACGGCGGGGGCTTCTTCTTCACGGCCGACGACGCCGAGAAAACTTTGATTCGATCGAGGAGCGCAATCGACAACGCAGTTCCATCGGGAAGTTCCGTTCAGTTTCTGAACCTTCAGCGTCTCTCGATTCTGCTTGGCCGAAGCGACCTTGACGAAGAAGCGCGCAGGACGGCTCAAACATTCGGGCGAAAGCTCGTCAACTCGCCCTTTAGCTCCGAGCGGATGCTCAGCGGCATGGATTTTCTCCATCGCCGCCCGAAGGAAGTCGCCATCGTGGCGCCCGCGCGCGACACCGCCGCAAATCGGATGCTTGACGCGGTCTGGCGCATCTACTTGCCGAATCTGGTGGTCGCCGGCAGATTCGAAGCCGATCCGGCCGCCGCAACCGCGGGGATCCACATCCCCCTGCTGGACCGCAGAACCGCCCTGCACGGTAGACCGACGGCGTTTGTTTGCCGCGATTACATCTGCGCATCGCCAATATCCGACGAGGCAGCGCTGATCAACGAATTGGCCGGATGACGGCCGAACAACCCCTACCCGCATCAACCTGTTGCGTCGCGGCCAAAGAACGCAAATACTGTTGCAAGCGATAGCAAGGAGGAACTCGCCATGAGCATCCATGCGAATAGACCGTTTTCCACGTCGAGCAGACTGGGCCCCGTCCTGATCGCCGCGCTCCTGTTCGCCGCCTCGGCGATCATGATCGATCGCGCTCTTGCCGATGACCCGCAGGACCAGCCGAGCAGCGCTCCCGCATCCGAAACCGGTTCCAGCGCCAAGAAACCTCCCACCACGAAACCCGCATCAGGTGCCGATCCCGAACCGCGCCGCGAACCGTCGGCCACGGAAATTCTGCGCCAACTCCAGGAGGCCTCGCGTCGAGACGCAAAGGCAGTCGTCAGGCCCGGCGTCGAGGGGGAGCGCCCAAGACCGATCGACACACCTCCGGGAAATGCGATCTCCCCGCCCGAATCGAAACTGCTGCCGGACGGTACGCGACTCGTCGATCGGCCCGGAAGAATGTCCCGCGAAGGCGAGCAATGGGTCTATTCATTTGAAAGCCGCGGGCAGGGCGCGCCGGAGCGACCGATCAGACTGCTGCCGAATCGATTGCTCGAAGACATGGAAATGTACTCGGAGAATGGTACAAAGCCGGTCGTCTTTATCGTCAGCGGTGAGATAACGGAATATCGCGGAGTGAATTTCCTGCTCGTCCAGAAACTGCTGGTCCGCCCGGAAACCGGCAATTTGAAGTGAAAAGGCCGTCGCACTCCCGGTCGTTCGGCCTTGCGATCGGCATTCGCCGCTTCCCGCACCCGGGACACGCCCAAAACATCCGCCGCAGGATGCCTTACTCAGGCGGCAGCGCGCCCTGCTTGATCAGTTCCTGCTCGATCGTATCGACGATGAGCGGATAATAGACGTCCAGTGCGCAATCAAGATCGATTCGACACGGACAGTTCCCGTGCCCGTCTTCGTAGTGGCACGCCGCACAGACTTGCTCTCGAAGCACCGTGGCGTAAGGCTCAATCTGTCGCGCGTGCGTACTCCGCACAATCGTGACCAGGTCCCCGATATTCTTGAAGACCGAACACATCCGATCCTTCGGCAGACTGCATCCATGATTGCGGGTAAATCGGACGCACTTGGGACACAGCGAATTTCTCAAGCGGGACTCAATGGCAAGCAAATCGATTGTCATCGTCAATCTCCCATACAGACCGCCGCACTCATGGACCCCGGGCGTCAGCCCGGCACGCGATCAGATTTCACGCCCGACGCCATTGATTCAAATGTGTAAGAATTCGCAAACGTGCGGGGGTGTTCGCTGCACGCCTGCAAAACCTCCAGCAGCTTCTTGAGCAGGTGGCGAGCCGTGATCATGCCCACGACGTGCTCCCCGACAACCACGGGCAACGCACCGAACCGCGCCTGACAAAGAATCTCGACTGCATCCTCGAGCGGAGTCGAAGGCGTAACGGTCACCGGCGACGGCGTCATGATATCCGCCACCAGTAGCGTCATTGCTTCGTCCGAATCGCGAGCCATCGCCGCGCAGACATCCCGATCCGATATGATTCCCACCAGCCGATTCGATTGATCTGTCACGGGAATCTGAAAAACTCCGTGACCGCAGAACGACTCGATAATTCGGCGAAGCGGCTCACTCTCGTGAACGACGAACGGTTCCGGCGTCATAAATTCGGCGACGATCAAGATCCACGCTCACTTTCAATTCATGGGCTGCAAATCCTTCAAATTACGCCTTCGCGGCCGATACCGACGATCCCACCGTCCGGTCGAACATGAATGAGTAACTGCGCGCCGAACGGCGACCGACTCTCTTCTGATTTATAGCACGGGCAATGTCGGTGCCAGCGGGGATGTCAGCCCAGGTTGACTTCCTTCTGACGGCAGGTTTCCGCGGCAGAAAGCCAGCGCGGTCACACAGGGCTTCGGGGGTCCGTTGGCACAGCCGGGCCCTCGGTTCGCTTGAGGCTCAGGCTCGTTCAGAATCCAGGTCGTTCGATTCAGGCATTCAACTTGCTCAATCTCGCCGGAATTCCGGTGCGCAATGTCCCGAGGCGGTGCCGATGCCGACCCTGCCGCTCGCATGGAAACGCGAGAAAAAACGTGATTGATGTCCCCCGGGTGGTTCCTGAAGGTCGGGGCATCTCTCAGCGCATCGCGAGCTAGCCGCACGGCAAGGTCGACCCTGTACGATCAGAAACCAGCATCAGGCGCTCGCACTTGAAGAACAGTGCCCCTCCGCTCGTGGAGCCCGCGATGGCGATTCATGAATTCGGACTCATCTTGCAAACCCTTCGCGGCTATACTCCAGGCATGCCTGCGGAATTTTTCTCAGAAATGAAGAGGTATGTTGGATTTTCCGACACCGATGCCCAGCTCCTTCACGAACTGCAGGCGCCGATGCGTCCGTTTCTCGCGGAAATTGTCGACCATTTCTACGAGGTGCTGAATCGAGACCCGCGAGCGAAGTCGGTCCTGGACGCGACGGCCAGCCAGACCGCGAATCTGAGAATCTCCCTTAACGACTGGCTCAATGACCTCTTCTGCGGCCAATACGACATGGACTACTTCAACCACCGAACTGCCATCGGCCGCACCCACGTTCGTGTAAAACTGCCGCAGGTTTTCATGTTTACAGCGATGTCCGTGCTGCGACTCGATCTCACGAATCGCTTGTCGCGACTCGATTTGCCGGATCTTGCTGCCCGCATAGCCGCGGTTCATAAGCTGCTCGACCTCGAGCTGGCAATCATGAACGAAACCTACAGCAACCACCTCCTCAGCCTCATGCGCGAGGTGGAGCACCAGGCATACGAGCAGAAACTAAGCGAATCGGAGCATCTCGCCACCATCGGACAACTCGCCGCTTCATTGGCTCACGAAATCAAGAATCCCCTCGCCGGCATCAGCGGGGCGATTCAGGTTCTCGGCTCATCTCTCGACGACGGCCACCCCCACCGCGAGGTCATTCTCGAGGTGCTGAGGCAGATCGATCGACTGGATTCTGCCGTCAAAGACCTGCTGATTTATGCCCGCCCGCGGGCGCCAACCAAGTTGCCGGTCAATCTTGGCAAGCTGGTCGAGCGCGTCATGCTCCTTTTTCGGGAGGAGCCTTCATTCCGCGCCGTGAATTTGATCTGCCACGGGCTGGATTCAGACATTATCGGTGACGTTGATGAAATGCAGATCGATCAGGTCGTCTATAACTTGCTGCTCAACGCGGCCCACGCGTGCGACTCGTCGGGCGGCATCGTGGCCTGCAAATTGCAAAGAACCGCTGACAGAGCCCTGATCGTGGTTGAAGACAACGGTATCGGAATTCCAAAACCGGTATTGGCTCGCGTTTTCGAGCCTTTCTTCACCACCAAGGCCAAAGGGACCGGTCTCGGTCTGCCGATCTGCAAGCGAATTGTCGAACTCCACGGCGGGACGCTCCGGATCGAAAGCGAGGTTGGTCGAGGAACCCGAGTCACCGTCGAATTACCGAGTCGAACATGAGCAAGCCACGCATTCTGATTATCGAAGACGAGAAGCTCATCCGCTGGTCACTCCGTCAGCAGTTCCATGATGAAGGTTTCATCGTCGATGATGCCGAAACCGGGATGGCAGGACTTGAAAAACTCAATCAAGCCCAATTCGACCTGGTCATGCTGGACTACAAGCTCCCGGACATGACCGGTCTGGCCGTCCTGCGAAAGATTCGCGAGCAGGATGAGGACATCGTCGTGCTCATCATGACGGCCTACAGCAACATCGAGGATGCTGTCGAAGCGATGCGACTGGGCGCCTACGATTACGTCAGCAAGCCGTTCAAAATGGACGCGCTGATGATGACCGTCAACAAAGCACTCGAAACCACACGCCTGAAGCGGGAAGTGCGGGATTTCCGCGCCCAGATGCGGGAGAAGTTCGGATTCGACCGCATTCTCGGCAAATGTGCGCCCATGCAGGAGCTGTTTGAACTCGTTCGCGATGTGGCACGCAGCGGGGCAAGCACCATTTTTCTGCGCGGCGAAAGCGGCACCGGAAAAGACTTGATCGCCAAAGCCATCCACTACAATTCCGACCGCGCAAACCGCCCGTTCATGAACATCACCTGCACCGCCATCAGCGAAACCCTTCTCGAAAGCGAGTTGTTCGGCCACGAACGCGGCGCCTTCACGGATGCCAAATCCATGAAGAAAGGCCTGCTCGAACTCGCTGCCGGCGGGACGGTTTTCCTCGATGAAGTTGGCGACATGCCGCCGCAGCTTCAGGCCAAGCTGCTTCGATTCCTTGAGGAAAAGACCTTCCGGCGCGTCGGCGGTGTCCAGGACATTGAAGTGGATGTTCGAATCGTCGCCGCTACCAATCGCGAAATTGAAGTCCTCATCGGAGAGGGAAAGTTCCGCGAGGATCTGTTCTATCGACTGAACATCATTCCGATCTTCCTCCCGCCGCTGCGCGAGCGCGGCGAGGACATCCAGCTGATCGCCGAATACTACGTCGACCTCTTCGCCAGGGAGTTTCGCAAAGGCCACCGGGTATTGTCTCCCACCGCGATTCAGAAGCTGCGCGATTACAGTTGGCCCGGAAACGTTCGGGAACTCCGAAACGCCATGGAACGCGCGATCCTTCTGTCGAAACACGGCTCAATACAGTGTGATGACATCGTGCTCGGCAGCACCGGCAATGGCCAGCCATTGTCGTCGGCCTTCCCGATCGAAATCCCGCCAGATGGCATCGACCTTCACACCATCGAGGAACAATTTGTCCGCAAGGCGCTTTCCGAAACTGGAAACAACCAGACCAAGGCGGCAAAGCTGCTCCACCTCTCCCGCGATCAATTAAGGTATCGCATGGAGCGCTACGGCCTGCTTCCCTGATCGCGATACTGCTTCATGAGCAGCCACTGAAAATCCCGGAGCCCGGGGCTCGGAACGTGCGGCGTAACGCCATTGCGGAACCAACAACTGCGTCCTGGCGGCGACGGACCGGCCGACAAGCACGCTTCCCAACGCCCGCGAGGCCGGCGGCAGCTCCCGGAAATCAAGGCAATTCGGCTCCCCGGCCTCCGCGTACACGCGCCGCCCTTGATGACCTGGCGAACAGGGACAACACGAATTCTTCGGCCCTCGACCATGCGACCGCCATGTGTGCTGCCGCCGAATCGCTCAATGTGCCACTTTCGCGATGGCGGGCGATATTGTTATGCCTTTGAATGCGCATTCGAAGCGACGTATTAGAGCCCGCTGAGAACCGTCCGCTTCCCGACAAAAAAACAAGAATTGCGCGAACTTTCATCTCGCTTCTTGACACAATCAAGGTAGAGAGCACATGGAGCACGCCCCGACGCACCTCGAAGAGCTCTATTACCGCGAAGGGCCGCGACTGCTTCGCTTCCTGAGAAGACGTGTCGCCGATGCCCATGTCGCGGACGAGTTGTTGCAGCAGGTGTTCCTCGTGGCGACGCAGAATCCTGAACCGCTTCTCGCGGCCCGGTCGGCCTCCGCATGGCTCTATGGAATTGCGGCGAATCTGCTGCGTGCCGAACATCGCCGCCGGGCACGTTGGCCAAGTCACGGACTTGACCAGGACTGGCCTGATGTCCGGCCGATGGCGGGAGATCCCCGTCTCGAGACAATTCGCGCAGCAATCAATCGGCTTCCCGACGGACAACGCGACGTCTTGAGAATGCGGCTGACCGAGGGGCTTTCATACGCCGAAACGGCTGCGGCATTACAGCTTCCGATCGGCACAGTGCGGTCGAGGATACACCTCGCGGTCAATCGCCTGAAGTCCGAGTTGGCGGATTTGTCCGCGACACGTTGACGCCGTGATTTTCAGCGACCGGCTCCAGCAGTCCAGCCGGCCTCCGAGGGTTGACGAAATGGCATTGAATCGAGAATCGCTTGAAAGACTCGTGATTGACAACGAACTGGGGGAGTTGAACCAGGACGCATCTGCACTGCTCGATGCGTATCTCGTCGCTGACGCCGATGCCTTTACATTGGCATCCGAAATCTCCAGGACACTTGCGGAAACGCGAATCGTCATGACCGATCAGACCGCAAGCCATGAACAAGGCCTGCCGCCCCCGAAGTTCCTCGGCCGGGTTCACCCGGCGGCGGATCACGATGATTCGCCGCAGGTACCGCGGCTGACCGGGTCTGACCACTCCTGCGGACCGTCGGTCCATCAACCGCGGCAGTGGATCGGCTTTGCGGCGGCCGCAGCAATTGCAATGGCCGCAAGCTTCGGATACTGGCCGACGGTTCGTGACTTGACCGGGACCGGATCGAGCCGCACGCACCTGGTCCGGAGTACGAATCTCGACGTCGGTGGCAACGTGTTCGTCGCGCCGGAATCGAAAAAAGGGTTCTGGCACATCCGCGAATTGCCGCGGACTCCCTCCGCGTCAGGAGGCAAATCAAGCCTGAAGGTCAGGTGGACCGGACCACTCGATCCGCCACAGATTGGAGAATCACTATGAAAGCATCTCGCCTGGTGCTAATCGCGCTTTGTGTTGGGTTTATCGCGGGCTGTGTTCCCGAAAAACGAATTGTATGGACCGCTGACGGAAGGACCGGCGCGGTCGTCTCCGACCGTGGCGTCTTCCTCATCGATGCGAATGGACGCCCGTTGCCCGGCCGAGCCGGAATTCATGCCCTCCGCGCCACCTGGTGCCGCGACGGCAGTGGGCTTCTTATCGTAAGCCAGATCACGGTAAACACGTGGGAAGAGGTCTCCGCCGTACTCACCGACGCCCAGAAACAGCACGTCATCGAAACGGCACAGGTCGTAAAGCCGAGGATTCTGGCTCATGAGGGCGATTGGGATCACTTTGAAATGACGCCGAATCAGGACACTCCCGGCGGACTCCTCGCAGCGGTACTCGTCTATATCCGGGACAAGGACCCCGAGGGAATGCGGGAAAAGCTTGGTGACAAATGGAAGTCACTGACTGAAATTAAACCCAACGTCTGCCGACTCGACCTGTACAAGCGAGACGGCGATCAACTCACCTTCCGCAGAAGGCTTGTCAACTCGCTCGATGAGATTTCCTGCCCGGCGTCCTCGCCTGACGATCAATTCGTCGCATTCAACATGGATTACTGGAGTGGAGCCGAGGAGATGACCGGACGCGCATTGCAGATTGTCGGACTGGAGGCCGGAACGCCCAGACCGGTCGCGATTCAGGTCGCGTCGGGACTCGACTGGAGTCCCGACGGCCGGCATCTCGCGTACGTTCGTTCGTCTGTCAGACGCAAGGAGTCGGAAGCCGTGCTCCAACTCGGCTCCCTGGCAACAATTCGTGTTCGCAACGATCAAGGCGAACTGCTCAAGGAATGGACCGAACAAATAGACCGTGCCGGACTTCTGTACAACCCGATGGCGTGCGTCAAATGGCTGCGCGACGGACGTCTGCTCTTTGTCTCCGTTGAAATGACGCTCCCGGCCACCCAGCATGACATGCCCCGGCAATGGTCGATTTTCGCGGTGGATCCACGGGTTGCCGCAGGACTGTCCCGGGTGCTGGCGAGGGACTTCGACGCGCCCATCAACGCGGCCATCGGCTGGTTTGAAGTCAGCCCTGATGAATCCCGCGTGCTCATTCCCTGCGAGCATGGTCAGGTCGCCATCTACAACATGGCCACCGCTGAAACGCAACTCCTTCTTCCGAGTGTCAATCCCCAGGCCGACGTGAAATCCCTCCCGACATGGCGCGACAACTCGGAAGTGTGGCTCGTCGATCCGGGATCCGCGCCCGCGAATCCCGAAGTCGTCATCTGGAAAGCCGGGAAGATTCGCCCAATCAGCGAAAATTGGCCGAACGAACTGCGCGAGGGCTGGATCGGTCATTCACCGGCCGGCTCCGATGAATCCAAGGCGACCCCGGATCAGCAGAGTACCAAACCGGCGCGGCAGTAGCGGCTCGGCTCGTTCGCCATCGACCCGTCATCGCACAGTTCGACAACAAAAAAAGCCACCGGAGCTTCCTTGCCGCCGGTGGCTTTTATTACGATGGCGACTCCGGAACGCCGTCCGTGACGTCCGAAGTGCCCAAGACGCGTCATGCCGTCGCACCGGCGAAAGGAACAGAAAGCCCGGTGTGTTCGATCGGCCCATCCCGCGACCACACGGCGAGAGTGTCGCGGCTTTCGATGCCGAACCACTCCTCGCCTATGACCTCCGTCCACCAGACCGGAGGCCGAACAACGAGCGGTTCTTTAATCGAAGTATCAATCCATTACACGCGTCCGCTCCGGCTACACCATCCGTGTTCGCCGAAAGCGATTCTAAGAAGTCTGCTGTCAGAAAATTGGCGGGCGGAAGGAGATCCTCAACCGACCTCCTCCCGCGCCGCCAACCGAATCTACCCTGGTCCGCCGGTGCGATGACGCATCGCCCGTTGGTCAGGTTACTTCACCGGCCGACTGGCCGGGCTGCCGCCGCTGTTCTCGATACACCTCGCGAGCTCTCGCCTGCAACTCTTCAAATCGGCTCTCTAGCTCTGCGGTGTGCTTTTCAAACGCATCCTTCGACCAGATTTCCATGTGGTCGCGAACGCCACTCACCACAAGTTCTCGCCCAAGTCCGGCTCCCTTGATGAGCCGGTCGGGAAGCAGGATTCGACCCTGACCGTCCGGTTCGACCACTTCTCCGCGTGCGAAGAAGACCTGGTCGAATCGAACCTGGTCGTCGCCGGCGATCAGTGATCTTTCACCGCCGCCTGCCAGTTCGATGAAGCTCTTTTCCGGGTACACCCAGATCGTGTTCGTCGGGCGCCCTCGCGTGAGCACGAAATTGGTGCCGTGCTTCTCCGGGTCGATGCACCGCCGAAATTTGGCCGGCACAGCCAACCGGTTCTTGGCGTCCAACAGAACTTCGGAATATCCGAGAAAAACCATTCGTTCCGACGCCGAACACCGAGCACCACGGCTCCCCACTTCAATGTATTTCTATGGGCAGAAGCATATCTTTTGCTCCACCAAATACAAGGATATTTCGACTTGTTTTGCGCGAAAATTTTTCGATATCGGGCCACGAATCAGGAACCTTCTGTCAATACATAATTTGCAACTCCAACTTTTTTTTGGAACGGGCCATGCGCCGGCCCATTCCAAAAAAAGAAGCCGGAGCCAGCCGTACGGCTTGAGCTTGCACCTTGTGGTGATCAGGGAAAACGGCCCACCTTACGGTGCCCGTCAGGCCAGCAGGCGGTCATAGATGCGACGCCACGCCGACAGAACAGCCGGCATTGAATGTGAGCGTTTCAGCCGGTCCACGGTGCTCCGCGCTCGTTGCGGCGCCTCAGATGCCGTGTGTGCCCGCTCCGACAGGATCGACAGCGCGGCACGCGCCCATTCCGATGTGTCACCAATTCGGCACGCTCGACCGGTGCCGGCCTCGTCGATGACCGCCGCGCATGCAGGAATGTCACTGACAAGGACAGGACACCCGCAACACAGTGCCTCAAGCACGGCATTCGGAGACCCCTCGGTCATCGAAGGGAACATGAACAGATCAGCGGCATGGAACCAGGCGGCCGTGTCATGACACCATCCAGGCAATCGAATCCACCTCGAAAGACCGTGCTGTTCAATGCGCGATTCGATTCGAGGTCGATCCGCACCATCACCCAGCAACACGCCCTGCACCGGAATCTCGCGCGACACCTCGGCCACGACATCGACCCAGAAAGGCAGATTCTTCACCGGGTCCATGCGACCGGCCCATACAACCAGCGGCATGTCCTCGCGCAGCCCGTGTTGCCGGCGTAAAATCGCCGGGGTTGAACTCAGAAGCTCAAAATTCACGGCGTTCGGCACGGTCACCACCCGATCAGCCGGAAACGAGAGTTCGTCAATAAGATGTCGCGCGACGGCCGTCGAATTCGCCGCATGCAGATCCGACAGGCCGGCGGTGAGGCCCTCCAGAGTGCGATGCCAACGACGCTCAATCTCCACGGTCACCGAGGCCGTGACAATCGGCCGTGAACGATCCCACCGCCCCACCATGCGGGCCGCGAGATTCGCATGAAACAAAGAGGCATGGACCAGGTCTGGATTGAAATACCGGATTGACGCAGCAAGGCGCGCCAGACAGCTTGCATCGAATCGGCCGCGTGCATCACACGAAAATGAAGCAACGCCCGCCGAGTCGAGGTCTTCGTGCAGCGGGCCGCGCGGCGCGAGACAACCAACGATCGGATCGACGCCGACGGAATGAAACTGCTCGGCCAGACGAACCAGCCGAAGCGGCAATCCACCCCGATTCAAATCAGTTGAAAGCAGAAGGACGCGCGTGCTCGACACCACCGATTCACCGACGCCGGACCGATCAGTCCGGCGGATTCGCGTACTGGGGCTGGCCGCGGCCTACATGCCGCCGCCCCGGTCAAACGGACGACGATTCGAATTCGCGAACCGGCCGGGCCGCGAGAAGTATCACAACCATCATCAGCACGGCAACGCCCCCGCCCAGGCCCGACGCCGCGCCGAGCCGTGTCGGATCAAACGAAGCAGCCGCCGGCGCCGGAAGAGATCGATACGTCACCGCAGTTGACATGTTCACCGATGAATTCGATTTCAACTGTTCGACCTGTGCCTGGCTCTCCGCAACATCCCGCTCCAGTTGGGTAATCCGCTCCTGCTGCGTGATGATCTCCGACCGGCGGGCTTCCATCGATTTCATGGCGTCGTCATCGACGTTGAGTGCCGTCTTCATGGCAGCCATCGCCTTTTGTGCCCATTCCCGGTGAGACGCATCAGCCTTTGCGACAAGGTCCGTCAATCGCGATTCCTCAGCCTGCCAGTCGGCCTTCCTGCGTTCCATCAATTGCATCGCAACGGCCTGCCGATGCCGTTCACGGCCCTGCTCGATTCGCGGCGTGAGATTCACAAGCGTGTCCCGCAGTGCCTTCAGTTCGACATTGTTGGCCGGAACGATTTCGCTGGCCGCCACGGTCCATTCATTCCGGCGTTCGTAACAGGCGTTCGAGTGCTTGCTGAGCTGCGCCTGAATGATCCGACGCTGCGTCATCTCCGTGCCGCTCCGGCCGATGTCATCCACGCCGGCGACAGCCGCGCCCAGCGACGCCTTGGACGCAGTATGAAACTCGCGGACGAGCAGCTCCGCCTTCTTCTGATATTCTATCAGTTGATCGGCGTTCTCCATGTCCTTCCAGGCCGCGACTCTTGGCGACAGCGCGTCCCACGACCTCGAAAATTCCTCCGCCTGATCTTTCAAATCAGACAGATCGATGGCAATGCGCTCCAGCTCTTTACGAATATCCGGATCCGACTGCTTCGAAATCTGCTGCTCGACCTCCGCGCTGAATTCCGCCACGCATCGCAGCAGCGTCGTCAGCGGCACAATCGATTTCGACATGGCCTTGACGATGGCATCATGGAACCGAAGCGCCTTCGCGCCGCGTTCATCGATCGCCAGGGACAGATCGGCATCCTTCCCGATGGACTCGGCGATCTGCGCTTCGCTCGGCACGATCGGTGATGTCGGAATCCCGGACGATTGATGACGCTCCAGTGCCGCTTTCGCGACATCCAGCGCCGCCTGCGCCTCGGCAGCCGTGCGATTAAGCGATTCCTGATCCGCCCGCGCCGTCTCCAGTTGCTGTGCCGTCGAATCGGCATCAACATTCTCTCTAAGCCGTGCGAGAACCGCGACCGCCTCATCACGCTCCCGAACGCGCGCGTCCCGGCGGGCCTGAGCCTCTTCCAGCGCGGAACGACGCTGATCCGCCGTGAACTCCATGTGTTCCAGGCGCTTCTGATATGCACGGCCGATCGCCGACAGCCACGCCGACGCCGATTCCGCCTCCGACGGCGAAACCGAAGCGATCATTTCAACCTTTCCCGCTTCTCTTGAGGGTTGAATCCGAATCGCGCCGCTCGAGTACATCTGCCACAGGTCGCGTCCGACTTGCGCCGACGCTGTTTCAAAGAGCGACGGCTGTCCGACGATGCCTGCCACATGCTGCGCGGCGCTCATCGTCCCGCCGAACTCGCTCCCGTTCAGCACCAGCTCACCGCGCACGCGAACCTGATCGGACGGCGACCACATGTAATACGCGCCGGCCATCGCGCCCACCACAATCGAACAAATTGCAGCAACGACCGGACGCATCCGACGGCGGCCAACGGACGAGTCTGTTGCAGTGCGATCATGGATCGGCAGTGACGCCGCCTGCCCGGTCTCGAGCTGTGCGATCTGCGATGCGATGATTCCCGCGGCAGCCGCCGGCTCCTCCGAATTGAGCATCTCATCGATTGCAGCGCCATCCAGCGCGTCCAGGTCCGGTCCATCCAGCCGCTCAAGCCCTTCTTCGTCGTCACGGGCCTGCACGGAATGTCGGGAATCGTCGTCCCGGGTACTCACATTCGCGATCAGCCGCTCGCGCTCTTCATCAAGCTCTGCCCGGCGGCGGCGCAACAGCGTCTCCTCTTCGGCGACGGCCGACTGGCGGCGGCGCAGATCCTCGACCTGCTGATCCAGCCTGGATCGGGCCTCCTTGATTTCGAGTTCCAGCGTGGCGTTCCGCTCACTGAACGATGCTTCCGTCGATTCACGACGACGGCGAATCTCGTCCTCCAGTCGACTGAGGCGCTCATCGATGTCGCGCTCCACTTCCAGCATTCGGGACGCGCACTGCACCTCGACTTCCGCTTCCTTCCGCGCGACTTCCGCGAGCCGGTCGGCCATTTCGCTTTCGATCCGGCGACGCAGTTCGTCCATTGCTTCAAGTTCGCGATCTTCCAGCTCGCGTTCAAGCTGATCGCGATACTTGGCGGTCTCCTCCTGCAGCTCGTATTCACGATTTCGAATGCGTTCACGCTCAAGCTCGTTCGCGCGCTCGGCATCCCGTCGCAGGTTTTCAAGGGTGGCCTGCTCGACAGCCATCACAGACGAAAACTCGGCACGCTCCGCCTCGATCGCTTCCCGCTGGCGCTCCAGTTCGGCGGCACGACTATCCATCTCGCGCAGCCGCCGTTCGATCCTGGACTGCTCCTGTTCCAGCTCGGCCGCACGAGCCTCAACCGCTTCGCTGTGCGCTTCAATTTGGCTCGCCCGTTCCCGAAGCTCATGAGCCTTCGCATCGGTCTCTTCGATCAACGCTTGAAGCCGCTTCGACTCGGGCGACTCGGCGCCTTGCGATTCGAGAAATCTCTGATTCTGCGATTGAAGCTCGGCATACTCCTCTTCAAGCCGATCACGATACGCCTCGAGCTGACTGGCCTTCTCCGTCAGCATCGACTCGCGATCGGCGACATCGCGCTGATCCTCGGCGAGTTTCCGCAGTCCGGCCTCAAAGGTCTTCCGGGACTGCTCCAGTTGGCGGCGTTCCTCTTCGATCCGTTGCCGCTCCGCTTCGATCTCCGACGATTCGGCGTGGATGTCCTCGCGTCGTCCTTCGAGGCCGTCACGCTGGCGACGAAACTCCGCACGTTCAGCCTCAAACGCCTTGCGCCGCGTCTCGAATTCCGCATATTCCGACAGGAGCCGCGCCTTGCGCCGCTGGTGACGATCGGCCTTTTCAGCGAGTTTGCGGCGAATCAGCTTCGTCTCTTCAATTCGAGCCGAAAGGCGGCGACGCGCCTCTTCGGTTTCTCGGCGCTCCGATTCCAGCTTCGAACGAGCATCCTTCAAGGTGCGCTCACGGTCGGCCACCGCCACCGCAGCGCGCTCAGCTCGAATCCGCTCTTCATCCAACGAGGCGCGTTCCTTTTCCAGGCGCTCCCGCGACGCAGTCAGTTCGGCTTCACGCTCGGACAGTGCCGCCTTCTCCGCACTCAGTGCCTCGCGTTCGGCGGCGATGGCCTTGCGATTCTCCTCGAAGGCGGCCGACTCCTCCTGAAACCGGGAGCGCTCGTCCGAGAGCTTTGCGCGGTCGGTTTCAAGCTCGGCTCTGAGTGATTGCAGCGACCGATCAGCCTCGTCCAGCTCAGCCTTGCGGCGCTCAAATTCTGCGGATTCCCTTGCGAAGGCGTCGCGCTGCTGGAACAGTTCCGCCAATCCGCTTGTACGCTCGGCCTGAATTTCTTCCTGAACGCGTTCGCGCTCGATCTCAAGCTGCGCCCGTGCGGCATCGCATTCCATCTCGGTCTTGCGGGCACGATGCTCAATCTCCGCGGCCTGCATCACGCGGTCACTGATCTGACGTTCACGGTCGATGAGTTCGGATTCAATCTCGTCGAGGCGTGCACGTGTGCTTTCCATCTCGCGGCGCGCGGCATTCAATTCGCCGCGTTCCCGCTCAAGCAGGATTTCCCGTTCGCGAAGCGCTTCCTCGCGACGAACCACCTCGGCGGTTCGCATCGACACTTCGCGCTTTTCGCGTTCGAGTTCCTCGGCTCGTCGCCGGAGTTCCTCTGCCTCACGGGAACCGATGGTCACCTGCTCCGCACGGGCTTCCGTCGATCGGGCCAGCCGATCGAGTTCCATGCCTCGCGCGTTCAACGCCTCGCGTTGCGATTCAATCTCCGATTTTGCCGCGTCCAGTTCCGCCCGTGCGGCATCAATCTCGGACCGGGATCGTTCGATCTCGGCGATTTTCTCCTGAAGCTCGCCACGCAGTTTGTCCACCTGCGCCTGCCGGGACTTCAGCGCTTCGGACTCCGCACCCAGTTGCAGCGTGATTCGATTGTTCTTCTGCGCGATCTCGGCGGCTTCGTCTCGGTCGCGTTGAAGAGTGGATCGTTCGTGCTCAAGCGCCGCTTCCGCGCGCTCGATTCGCGCCTGCCACTCCTTCAGCCGCCGCTCGCGAATCTCCAGCGAAGCTGAAAGCTTCGCCAGTTCTCCGTCGCCCGCCGAGATGGCCTGCTCACGCTCGCATATCTCCGCCTCGCGCTCGACCAGCGCCGCCCGCTGCGAGTCGATCGCTGCGGTGCGCTCTTTGATCGACGCCTCCGCACGGGACAACTCCTCCTTCGCGCGATGAACGTCCGATTCGTGCCGCCTGGCCGCGTCTTCCAGCTCGGCGCGAATCGCCGTCGTTTCCTCCGTCAGTTCCTTGCGCTTGTGCGACAATTCGTCTTCAAGTTCGTAACGGCGATCCTCGAACTCCCGCTCGAGCGCCTCCCGCCGCACACGCAACTCCGCTTCGAATTCCTGGCGCTGCATTGCGATGTCGGCATCGAAGGCCGCACGCTTCATGCGAAGCTCGCCCTCAACGCCGGTCTGCTTGGACTCGAGTTCCTTGCGAAGCTCCGCGATCTTCACTTCAAATGAGGATCGCAGGGATGCCAGCTCACGTTCGACACCGGCACGCCGCGACGCAATCTCTTCCGTCAGGGCCGATCGCTTTTCGACGATCTCACGCTCCAGAGCGGACTCGCGTTCGGCCAGCGTACTCTCGGTCGAGCGGCGGTATTCGTCGAACTCCGCGCGTCGGGCGATCAGGTCGCGAGCCAGCTCGGCCTCGCGCGCCTCAAGCGACTGCTCGGTTGTTGATTTGAACTCCGCGAGTTCGGCGCGAATGCCATCCAGTTCTTCGGACCTGCGCGCCAGCAGTTGCTCCCGATGGAGCAATTCCGATTCCTTCGCCCGAAGCTCACCGTCGAACTCTTCACGGCGACGGTCGATTTCCGCTTCCGCATCCGCGATCGCTTTTCGGCGGATTTCAAGTTGCTCGATCTGCTCCTTGATCGATGCAGCCTGCTCGACAATCGAGGCTTCCCGCTTCGTGATCAGGGCGCGCGTCTGATCTAGCCCCTGCTCGCGCTCTCGAATGACCGCGAACAGCTCATCCTTGACCCGTGATGCTTCGGCCTCAAGCTCCTCCCGCCGCGTCGACAATTCGGCATCGAGTTCAGCACGCCGTTCGGCGATCGTCTGCTCGATGGATGCGCGTCTGAATTCGAGTTCGGATTCGCGTTCGAGCCGATTGCGTTCCCATTCGGCCACGCGCGATTGAAATTGCTCCTCGCGCTCGCGCTGGAGCCGCTCAAGATCGAACACTTTCGCGCGGAATTCCTCGTCGCGGCGCTTCTGCAATTCGCTCAGTTCGCTGCCACGGCGCTGCACCTCGGATTCGTGATCAACGCGCAGCTTTTGCAGTTCGGCCGTCGTCTCCGCTCGATCACGCTCAAACGTTTGCCGCGCCTGTTCCAGTTCGCGGACGCGGGCATCGTGTTCGACCTCCTGCTGACGCCGGGAATGCTCCAGTTCGGATTTCAGCGCGGCAAGTTCTGACTCGCGCACGCGCATGGCCTGCTCGGCTTCCATGCGATCCTTCGCGATTGCGGCCTCGCGCTCGCGCAGTGCGGCCTCGCGCTTGTCAAACTCGGTCCGCCGTTTGGCCGATTCTTCGTCCAGTTCGCGCAGACGATTTCGGGTTGCCTCGTCCGATTGCGATGTCAGTTGATCGAGAATTCGCTGCTTTTCATCCTCAAATTCACGCCGAGCATCCTCCAGATTCGCGCGAGCCGCCTCGGCATCCGCCCGGGTTCGACGAAGCTCAAGTTCAGCTTCCTCAAGGCGTTGCGCCTTCAGACGCTCGACCTCCGTCAACGTAGCTTCGCGAATCCGCTGCTTTTCAGCCTCAAATTCCTGTATTTCCGAAACAAGCCGGTTTCGCGAGGCCGCGAACTCCGCCTCGCGCTGGGCGGCTTCATGTTCCAGCTCGCGCATCCGAGCCGTGCGGGCTGTTTCGATCTCGTCCCGCAGCTTCTCGCCGGCGAGCGATCGTTCATTCTCAAGCGCCCGAATTTCCGCTTCGAGCCGACTTCGCGCAGCGGCTGATTCCGCTTCGCGATTCGCCGCCTCCAGTTCCACCTCGCGCATACGAGCCGATCGAGCAGACTCGATTTCCTCGAACAGCTTCTCTCGAGCGCGCGTCTTCTCGCTCTCGAACGCCGCCCGGTCCGCTTCGAACTGAGCAAGCCGTGATTCATACTCGCTCTGCCGGCGGGCTGCTTCCGATTCCAATTCGTGAAATCGCTCCGCGGTCGCTTTGCGTGCCTCGAGCTCTGCCTGTTCGCTCAGTTCCGCGCGCGCCGATTCCAATGCGGATTTTTCTGTTTCCAGAAGTGATTGCGCGGCCTCGAATTCAGCACGAGCCGCCGCCAGATCAGCCGCGGCCCGGTCGATTTCTTCCCGTTGTTCGACGAGTTTCTGCTTCTGTGTCCGGGTCGATTCGAGGAGTTCCTGCGCCTTGGCTTGAAGACGATCGCGATAGGCCTTGAGCCGCTCACGTTCCTGCGCAAGTTCTTCACTTAGTTTTTGCGCCCTCTCATCGAGTGCTCGCTGCGCCAGAGCGACCCGATCACGGATCATCGCGGAGCGCTCGTCCCCGCCCCGAATTCCGGTCGCCCCGCCGACGAGGCCTGCTGATGGACCGCGCTCACGGATTCGCCGCAATTCTTCCTGGGCCTGCCGCTGCTCGGCCGCCAGAAGGAATTGATCTCCTTCGTTTGCGGCAACATCGGTCGACGGTCCGCGGTCGTGCGATTTGGGCTTGTCGAGGGATCTTTCCATATCAAGTACGCCTTCGTCCGAATCCGTGGCCGATTGTTCCTGCGGCACCTCCCCCCGGGCCCCCTCTCGCCCCGGAGATTCTACCGTCGTAACCGCATCGGGGTCATGGCCTAATTGGGGGTTCTGATCCAACTTCGCCGCCTCCGACTGTCGCGCAGAAACAGCCGGCGGCCGGAAACGCGCGCCCGCGATCGGCATGGAACGCGAATCCATTTCGTCTTCATCTGACCCCATGAGATCCTTGAGCACGGAAAAGCCGGACCCTCGCGTCAGGTTTGCCAGGATCGCCGCTTCTTCGGTCGATTGCGAATCCACCCACTGGCGAATTCCTGCGACCATACGCGACGCATCGTTCAATCGTGAGAGGTCTTCCATAATCTCGTCGCCGGAACCGGAAACGGTCTGCGAGGTCGGCGAGATTGGTTCCGACTCTCCCGCGCCGAAGGCCAGACCGCTGCGATCCGCCGACTTCGGCCGGGAAGCCGCGAGATGAGCCGCATCCTGGGGGACGCTGTCGGCGGCGACGGACTCGCCGGATGGAATTGTGAAACGTGGACGAGGTGTCGCTTCCGCGGACGGCAGCGTTGCGCCGCCGGCGGTTTTTCGGCGAGTCTCCTGCTCCATGAAAAACAGCTCCGTGCGTGACCGACGCGATCGACGGAGAAACTTGATCGATCGCGCCGAGTTGCCGCGAATCACTGCTCACGCAAAACAGGGATTCGCCTGCTCTATTCAAGACAAACAGACCCGCGTCTGATCGTCAGTCCCTTGATGGCGTTTCGGCATCCTTATCGTTGTTGGTCGTCTGTCGCTTCGATTCCGCATCGGGCGTGTCATTCGACATCGCCTCATCGAGGACATCCACCGTCGAACAACCGGCCGACTCCGCTTCATTGTCGATCGGCGCAACCGCCGGTTCGTCGTCGCCGACCTCGTCCGCGAGCTTCAGAATCGGTCCGCTCGACGGCCGCACCCTGAGATTGGAATCCGACTGAGCACAGCCGTTCGACATGTCGCTCGATGACGCTTCATCGTTGTCCGATTCGATTGATGTCGTCTTCGCATTCCGCCTGCTGAAGGCGTCAATCTCCGCGGCCAGGGTGTCGAGCGAGCCATGACGGCTATCGACCTCGGCATCCTCTTCCGATGCCTGGTAAATTCCCGTGAATTCCGAAGCGATTCTCCGCAGGGACGCATCGATCGGATCGTTGGCCTCGCGGGCCGCCTTCAGATGCGCATGATTCAGGCCAGCCAGTTCCTGCACCTTGGTGTCGAGATCCATCCGCCGCGACTCCAGTTCGGCCTCTATTTCGGACAGCCTCACACTAAGTACTTGCTCAATGTTTCCGGCGGTTTTTTCCAATTCGCCTCGCGCCGATTCCTCGATCGCCATGCGTTGGGCACGCAATTCGGCCTCGCGAGCCTCCAGATCGGCCTGCTGACGGACCATTTCCTTTTCGATGGCGAGCCGTTTTTCTCGAGCAGCCTTGGCGAGCTGGGCGGCTTTTCGCTTGAGTTGGGTCTGCCGGGCGAGCAATCGCTGGCGTTCCAATTCCAGCTTGTGCAGCAAGGCTCGCTCCCGGGTCTCCAGGCCTTCCTGCAATTCGTCGATCGCCTCGGCCTCCCGAACGAGGTCCTGATGCAGGCGCTCGCTTTCCGAGAGCCGGTCGCGAATGACGGCCTCGTCGGCATCCAGTGCTTTCAACCTCGCGAGAAGCGGCGCGCGCTCCTTGCGGATGGCGTCTCGAGCCTTGGTGAGCGAGCGGAATCGATCTTCGAGCGACTTTTCGCGAGATTGGAGTTTTTCCTGTCGCCGGGTCAGTGTGCGTCGCTGGCGTTCCGTTTCAAATCGGAGCGTCTCGACCAGCGCTTCGCCGCGTTCAATTTCCTTGCGTTCGGACTGGGCAACACGAATCAACTCGGCAACCCGATCCTCCAGCGTTTTGAGCGATTCCTCTTCCGCGTAGGAGCGCGGGTCGTTCAAGATTCGATCCGTTTCCTTTGCATTGAAGTCGGACAGTTCTTCAAGGTCGGCAGCTCCGCTCAACAGCCGCCGGACGCTTGACTCGTTGGCCACATATTCGACGAACGCCCGCTGCGCCGGCTCGTCGTGGACTTCCAGCACGTTTCCTGAATCACTCCGGCCATCCAACGCGACGGACTTGCCGGGCGCATCATCCTCCGATTTCTTCCCGGACCTGGCCGCTTCGACGAGCGCCTTGGCCTGCATCTGAAGCAAGGCTCGCTTCTCGCGGAGTCGATGGCGCTCGCGAAGGATTTCCTCGCGATGCTTCTCCGCCCGTGCGTCGAGCGCTTTCTGTGCGTCCGCGACACGGCGACGCATTTCGGCGGTTTTTCGCTGGAGTTGTTCGGCCTTGCGAAGAATCGCTTCCGGCGTCATGCCGGTCGTCGATTCCGGCACTTCGCCGGCGACCTCGTGTACGTCGTTCGCAGCCTGCTCGTCCGCAGATTCGTCGCGACCCGGCCCACACTCGGCGCGAGCCTCCATTTCGGCCATCTCGGCCAGATCGGCGCCGGCCGTCTCAACGATCCGATTGAAATAATTGGGGCGATTCGTCTTGACCAATCCGGTCTCTCGCGAATGCGTCTGCCCCGGAAGACTTTCGAAATCCCTGTCACTCTCGCCGGGCTGTGCCGTCGATTCCGCCGGCATGTCGCCGTCGCGGGCAGCAAAGCGCGCCGCGATCAACCCGGGGGTGCCCGGCTTCGGAGCGGGTTCCGCCTCCAGGCCATCCGAGAATCGTCCGCCGGCAGCCTGCTCCAAAGTCGGCTCGCTCTCAATTTCGAAAACGAACTCGTACGATCCAGCGCCAACCGTGCAGCCGTCGGCCAGCAGCGCGGTTGCAATCGGCCTGCCGTTAACGAACGAAAGGCGATCGCCGGTAAGATCGCGTGCCAGCGGACCATGATCGCTCCAGACGATCAGGCAATGCCGCGGCATGACGCCGGGATCCTTCAATACAATATCACTACCGCCGTCGCTCCCGATCAGCAGCACGGGATCGATACTGGTTACAAGTCCAATTTCATCGTCTCCGCGCAGTGCGAAGATCGGCTGCGTCATTCCGGAGCGAGCGACCTCTTCGTCGATCTCGACGTGAAACTCAAAGGGGCCGACCTGGACCTTGTCGCCCGAGGTCAGCCTTGCCCATCGCACCAATCTTCCATTAAGCATCGCGCCGCCACGGGCTCCGAGATCACAGAGGTAGCCCGAGCCGGCGTATTTGACGATCGCCGCATGCGCATCGGCGACATCCGGTGCCTCGAGTATGACATCGCACCAATCGCCCGATCCAAGAATCGAGACGGCATGATTCAATTCGCAGGCCTGTCGAGGCCCGCCTCCACCTGAAGCAACCAGACGGAGTCCCCTGCAAAGCGCCGATGTGAATTCCTGAGTTGTGCTCACGGGCCGAATTCCTCATCCATGATGAACCGCGGGTCGAACAATCCGTGCTCGACCGTGGAGCGAACGTCCCTGCCAACGACCAGTTTGCGCATCCGCTCGGCGGAGCTACGCCGGGGCCGGACCTCGCGCCAGAATCACTTATCACAACGGCCGTTTGGCCCGATAAAGGCGAGCGCAAAACGAGAACAGGTCGATCCCGAAGCAAACAACGGCCATTTAAGCATTTATCGGACGAATGCAGCGCCCGCCAATACTCGCGAATCCGGCAAGATTTGCGCGTTCGAGACAAGTTGTTCGGGGTGTGACGGCGGCTGTTTTGACCCCGGCAGGGAGGAATGCTCAGGCTTCGACAAGATTTGATCCGTTTTGACAAGCCTTGACGACCGGCCGGTCCGAGCGTCCCGGCCGACGGCCGGTTCACCGCAATCGGGGGATTTTTTGAAATCGGACCGCTCTTCGGTGGATTTTCAAGCCGGCTTCGAGGGAGCTGGTGTGGCCGGCAGGACCTGGCGAACCGCAGGCCCCACGCCCGGCGTGCGGAACTGCTGCTCCTGATTGAGCAGGTCGAGCAGATAGTACATCGTCAGGCCGACACCGATGAAACCGCCGATGATGGCGGCCAGAACGGCGATCGACACACCTTTCTTCGCGGCCTTAACCCGATGCAACGGGTCTTCAACGGCGCAGGCCTGCAGCGCCGCCGCAAGCTCGTCCGCGTTCTGAAATCGCTGCGCCGGATCCATTGCCAGGCACTTGCGCAACAGTTGGCGTCCGCGCGCAGTGAGCCCCTTGATTTCCTCGAGCTTCGGGTCGGGCGGATTCTGATGCAGCGAGATGACTTCGCTCTTCGACTTGCCGTGGATCAGCGGCCGACCGGTCATCGCGAAAAGCATGACCAGGCCGAAACTATAGATATCACTTTGGGCGGTGGTCGCTTGCCCCTTGGCCGTTTCCGGTGCCACCCATCCCAGTGAGCCGACCGCCTTGCCGCGAAGTCGCTCGCTGACCGCTTCGTTTACGACGTCCGCCAATCCGAAGTCCATCAGCTTCAGATTACCGTGATCGTCGAACATGAGATTGCCGGGCTTGATGTCGCGGTGTATCACGCCGCGACGATGGGCCAGCGCCAGCGCTTTGGCCGGTCCGACCAGCCAGCCGAACAACTTTCGGGGTTCGATGATTCCCTCGCGGTCGACGAACTCCTTGAGGGTGCCGCCTTCCATCAACTCGAGCGAGAGAAATACATACCCGTCGTGCTCTGAGACCTCATAGATCGACACCACCGACGGATGCTGCAACTTGGCGACGGCGCGGGCCTCTTGCATGAAGAGGTCCAGATTCAATCCGCCGCCCTTTGCCTCGTCGCGCTGCCGGGAGAGTATTTTCAGGGCCACGTCCCTCCGGAGCGTGTCATCGTGGGCGCGCCAGACGACCCCCATTCCACCGTAGCCGAGCAGCGAACGCGCCCGATACCGACCGATTCGTTTGCCGGCCCAACTCATGTCGATTGCGACTGTGCCGCCGGCGGTGGGCGGCAGATCAGAGCTGCCGCGGTGCGGCCGGGTATCGGTGATGAACGGGGATCGATCGATATCGGAGAGTTGATCCGAACCCGAGCGCGCGTTCGGCGCAGCGCGAAGGTCCTCCATGGTGGCCCGCTCCGCGCGCCATTCGCGGCGACAATCCTTGCAGACGAGGCGCTTGCCGAGGAGCTTCGGCGCGATCTTGTATCCGCGCCGGCAATGCGGACACATCACCGCCACTCGCCGCTCGGGCTGCTTCTGTTGTTCAGTCTGGGTCTCGGCGTCCATCGT
Organism: Phycisphaerae bacterium; assembly: GCA_019636475.1. Classification (NCBI taxonomy): domain Bacteria; kingdom Pseudomonadati; phylum Planctomycetota; class Phycisphaerae; species Phycisphaerae bacterium. Next base: position 429,543 of record JAHBXN010000004.1, on the reverse strand, counting down.
ATGCTGTCGGATCCGGATCGTTCGTCGGCCGAAAGAGGCCAGGCCTTGATCGCGGGGCTCAGCGTCCTCGGACGATCTCCCCTTTCGATCATAGTCCCGCTCATTCGGGCCCGGCGCTTCGCACCGTTCAAGTGGAATCGGACGTGCCGGAATCGCGTCAATCGCGAATTCCGGATCACGCGTGCCGGATTAACCGTAATTCACTCGTCGTCCGATAGCCGAACGTGTCAGGTGGGTCGGCACGTCCCTGTGCAAGGCCGGGGCTTACAGTCGACCGCGCAGCTGCTTGAGAAATCCGAGCAGCACCGGACGAGGTAAGGCGGGCATTCCATACCCGGTGAGGTCTTCCGTCAACATCTCGTCGATGAGGATTGCGGCCAACCTTCGCTCGGCCCCCAGCTGGCTGGCGAGTTTTTCGGCTTTTTCGAGGTTTGCCGAACACATTGATTCGACATATGACACGATCAGTCCGGCAAGGTGCTTTTTGGATGAGCCGGTTGAGTACACGCCGCTGTCGCTGGTGGATGCTCGACCTCCCGATGGGGTTGAAGCGGCGGACTCGGTCGGCAATCCATCCGGTCGCTTGAAGGCAGGCTTGCCGGCCATATCGCGATCCCGGGCGCGTTCCTTTAGGAGCTTCATTTGCAGTGCGGCGTCCTCCTGCGCGGACCTTTGCCGCCGCAACTCCTCAGTTTCGTCCAGGGGGGCGAGTGGAATCTCGCCCAGTTCGGCCTCCGCTCGCGGGACATAGTTCCGGCCTTTGCAGTGAGGGCACACGCCCATTCGTCCCGCTTCCGACTCCGTCGCCCGGATCAGGTGGTTGCAATGTTCGCAGTGAAATTCAATTGCCACGGAAGACTCCGTCGATGGAGGAGTGCCGCCCGAATCGACGACCGGATGACCGAATCACTCGTGATGCGATCCGCGACCGGCGGTCTCGTGGGACTGCCTCGCTCTCCAGATCAATCGTACCGGTATCTCCTCGAAGGGTAAAGCTTCGCGGATTCGCCGTTCGACAAACCGGCGATACTGATCGCGCATGAGTGCGGGGTTGTTCACGAACAACACGAGGGTCGGCGGACAGACAGATACCTGGGTGGCGTAATAGATTCGCGGCTGCGCACCATGCTTGTCGGACTGCGGCTGGGACGCCATCAGCACTTCCTCGACTGCACGATTGAGTTGCCCGGTGGTCACACGCGTGGAGGCCTGCTTGAACAGGCTGCGAGCGAGTTCGATCGCGGCTTTGGTGTTTCTGGCTTCGGTCGCCGTTGTAAACGCCAGCGGCGCATGGGCCATGTGTGGAAGGGTCTTCTCGATGTAGCCTGCGTAATCCTCTGCCGACGCGCGCCCTTTGGCGAGGTCCCACTTGTTCACAACGACCACGCAGGGCTTGAATTCCTGCACAATCATGTCCGCCAACTTCTTGTCCACATCCGTGATCGGGACGGTGGAATCGACAACGAAAAGAATGACATCGGCCCGCCGGATTGATGCGGTCGCGCGGGTATATCCATAAAACTCGATGTCTGTCTTGTGCTTGCTCTTCTTCTTCACTCCCGCGGTGTCAATTGCGATGAACTCCTGGCCGTCGAATTCAAACCGGACATCGACCGAATCGCGCGTGGTTCCCGGCACTTCGCTGACAATGACCCGCTCGACTCCGGCCAGCGCATTGATGAATGAACTTTTGCCGACATTTCGCCGCCCGACGAGCGCGACGCGCATGACCGGGTTCGGCCGCTCGGTCGCGGACTGGTCACCAAGTCTCTCCAGGATTCGATCAAGGAGCCCTCGCCGATTGTGCCCATGCAGCGCCGAGACACACACCGGTTCGCCGAAACCCAGCGCGATGAACCGGCCCGCCTGCGATTCGTGCAGGGGCGCGTCCACCTTGTTGACGACGAGCTGGACCGGTCGTTTGACGTGACGCAGCATCTGGGCCACCTCGCTGTCGAGTGGCGTGATTTCGTCCATGACATCGACGACAAACAGCACGAGCGAAGCGCCGGCGATTGCGAGCTGGATCTGCCCTTCCACATGATCGGTCAGATTGTCGTGATCTTCGATGCCGTAGCCGCCGGTATCGACGAGTTCGAAGTATCGCTCCTCGTGCTCGATAATGGCGGCCACACGGTCCCTCGTAACGCCCGCGGTCGGATCGACGATGCTGATTCGCTCGCGGGCGAGCAGATTGAGAAGCGAACTCTTCCCGACGTTGGGGCGACCGACGATGGCGACCATTGGCAGTGACATGGCGGAGATTCTATCGCGCCGGGACGAACTTGGCACGCTGAGTCAGACCGACGATACTGATTGGATTGCGAAAGGTTTGTATCAGCGCATGGCAAAAGAACCCGGTCCAATGGAACGCGGCTCCGACGCGGAGGCATGGGAAGATGACGACATCGTGAGCAGTGGCGACGATGGGCCCTCCGATGCGTCGGCGACACGCGGCGACATCGACGCCGCCGTGGACGATCCCTTCGCGGACGCCGGCCCGCTCGAAGCGAGCGCTGCCGCCGAAGCGGGGCTCGATGACGACGATGTGGTTGAACGATTCCGCCCGGCGATGACGACGGACCCTCGGCGGGCCCGGATCGTGATTGCGCGGAAACTTCCCGGGCGGCGGCTGGACAAATATCTTCACGGCCGGTTTCGGCATATCTCGCGGTCAATGATCCAGCGTCAGATCAAACGCGGCGAAATCACCGTCAACGGGAAGCCCACGAAGAACAGCTATGAAATGGAAGCGGGTGATGTCATCGATATGGCATTTCCGGCGCCGGAACCCTATGAGGTGACGCCGGAGAACATCCCTCTCGATATTGTGTTCGAGGATGAATTTATCATCGCGATCAACAAGCCGGCCGGCATGATCGTTCACCCGGCGCGGCGCGAGCAGCGCGGCACGGTCGCAAACGCACTGGCGTACTACTCAAGCAGTCTGGCGAAGACGGATGATCCATTTCGGCCGGGTATCGTGCATCGACTTGATAAGAACACGACCGGGATCATGATCGTCGCGAAGACCGATGAAGCGCACTGGCGACTCTCTCTTCAGTTTGAACGACGTGAAACGGAGAAGGTGTACGTCGCGATTGTCCACGGCGCGCCCGAGTTCGACGAAGATGTGATTGACGTGCCGATCGGCCAGCATCCGACCGTTCATGATCGGTATATCGCCACGGGTTTCGCCGAGCGGATGGGCGGCAAGTTCGAGAAAAAGCTATTCAAGGAGGCCGTCACGCGCTATCGCGTGCTTGAGCGTTTTGCAGGATTCAGCCTTGTCGAGCTCTATCCAAAGACGGGACGGACTCACCAGCTACGCATCCACATGTCTCATATCAGGCATCCGATCGTCGGCGATCCGTTTTACGGCGGACGGAATATTTCACTCCGGCATGCGACGGGGAGGCCGACGGACTCCGATGAATTGCGGTGGAAGCGGCAGCTACTCCACGCCCATCGTCTGAAGGTGACCCATCCGATCACCAACAAGCCGCTGGAGGTGGTGGCGCCGCTCGCATCGGACATGCGGGAACTGCTGGAGGCCTTGCGGCAGTATGCCCGGCCATCCCAGCCGAACTTCAAAACGCGCAAGCGGTAAAGCCGTTCGCAAGGGGCATCGGCGATTTATTCGGGGTCCACGTCGGTTGGCTGTCCGACGATGGCGATGGCCGTGCGAATGTCCTTCAACCCGTTGCCCGTAATCACCGCGAGCGCGTCCTCGTGCGGAGCGATGACGCCGCTCGACACGGCGGCTTTCACACCCGCGACCGCCGCGGCAGCCGCCGGTTCGGCAAACATTCCGGCCAATCGCCCCGTCGCTTTCATTGCATCCGTAATTTCATCATCAGAAGCTCGAATGAATGAGCCGCCGGTTTCCCGAACATACTTCAGCGCCTTGCGCCAGTTGCGCGGCACCGGCACGTCGATGCTGTCGGCGATCGTCTGCCCGCGCACATCCTCCGGTAGCTTGCCATCGCCCTCGAAAGCCCGAACGATCGGATCCATTCCGGCGGCCTGGACTCCCAGCACACGTGGCACGCGTGAAATGTACCCGAGCTTGTGCATTTCGATCAGGCCTTTCGCGATGCCAGCAATGGTGCACCCGTCACCAACGCTTACCACGACCCAGTCCGGCTCGCGCCCGGCCGTTTGTTCGGCAATTTCGAGGCCGCAGGTTTTCTTTCCCTCGACCAGGTACGGATTGATTGCGCAGTTGCGGTTGTACCAGCCATGGGCGATGCACTCACGCGAGCATAGCTCATAGGCCTGTGCGTAGGTGCCTCGAACGCGGCGGACGTCCGCTCCGTAGATCATGAGTTGTGCGACCTTCGGTTCGGGCGCGCGCTGCGGCACGAAGATGGTGGATGCAATCCCCGCCATCGCCGCGTAGCCGGCACAACTGCTTGCGGCGTTGCCGGTCGATGCGCATGCGATGCGTTGGGCGTTTTGCTGTTTGGCGAGCAGGACGCCGACGCTCGACGCGCGATCTTTGAAGCTGCTCGTCGGGTTCCGACCGTCATCCTTCAGTCGCAGCCGCGACACCCCGGCCCATGCAGCAAGCCGTGGCGCCTCGACGATCGGCGTCCAACCGACGGGCCAGGAGAATGCCTCGTCGTCGAGTTCGATCGGCAGCAACTCGTGATACCGCCAGTGGTTCGGGGGGCGGTTTGCCAGCGATTCGCGGGTCATGCTCTTGGCTACTCGCGAAAGATCGAACTGAATATCAAGAATCGAAAAAGGATCCACACAAACCGGACAGGTGCCGGCGGATTTCGGCGATGGCGCAAGCTCGCCGCACTTGATGCATTTGAACGACTCTACAAAACGCATGATCACCCGCACTGACTGCGGACTTGCCGCTCGTTTCGCGGAATTCCGCCATGAAAGCTTTCCCGCCCGGAACAGGTTGCCGCACGACGCGTCCATGTTCAGCGGGGTTCGCCGTTTGAGCAGATGCCGCTATCATATTGCCGACGTTGAAAGCGACAAACACCCCTGACCGAGTTCAGCCACCCAGGAAGGAGCCATCCGTGTCCCATCCCTTATTTGAAAAGCATCACGGCACACTCGAAAACGCCCGAAAAGCCGTCCGAGAGCGAGGCTACTGGAGCGCTTATCCGGAAGTGCCGAGCGGGAAGGTTTACGGCGAAACCGCCAAAGATGACGGGCTGACGGCGTTTCAGGCACGCCTCAACAAGCCGTTTGAAATCGATCAGCCTGGCACAAACGGCCGAGTCGGTGACGAGGTGTCGCCGTTCGGATTCAAGCTGGGCATCACCTACCCGAAAGCGGATCTGGATGTGCTCCTGCCCGCCGCGCAATCGGCCATGCCGAAATGGCGAGACGCAGGCATCGAAGCCCGTGTCGGTGTGTGCCTCGAGATACTTGCACGAATCAATCGGCGCAGCTTTGAGTTCGCCAATGCCGTGATGCACACAACCGGACAAGGCTTCATGATGGCGTTTCAGGCGGGCGGACCACACGCACAGGATCGCGGCCTCGAAGCCGTCGTGTATGCGTACGACGAGATGAGCCGCACGCCCGGCCAAACAACGTGGAGAAAACAGGTCGGCAAGGAGGAGTTCGTTACGCTGAAGAAGAGTTATCGCATCATGCCGCGCGGCGTCGGCGTGGTGATCGGGTGTTCAACCTTTCCGACGTGGAACGGCTATCCAGGCATCTTCGCGAGCCTTGCGACCGGCAACGCCGTCGTCGTTAAGCCGCACCCCGGCGCAATCCTGCCGCTGGCCATTTCGGTCGATATCGCGCGATCCGTTCTGAAGGAAAACGGCTTCGACCCGAATCTGATCACACTTGCGGCCGACTCGATTGCCTCGCCCATCGCGAAGGAACTCGTGATTCGCCCGGAGATCCGGATTGTCGATTACACGGGCAGTTCGTCATTCGGCGAGTGGATCGAGAAGAACGCGACACAGGCCGTGGTTTACACCGAGAAGGCCGGCGTGAACTCAATCATCCTGGACAGCGTTTCCGATCTGAAGTCCGTCACCGGGAATATCGCATTCTCGCTCAGTCTCTACAGCGGACAAATGTGCACGACGCCGCAGAACATCTTCATCCCCAAGAACGGAATCAAGGTTGGGGCCGAGACGCGGAGTTTTGATGACGTGGCGAAGGCACTGGTCGGCGCGGTCGATTGGTTCCTGGGTGATCCAAAGCGGGCAGCCGAGGTTCTCGGCGCGATCCAGAACGAAGCGACTTTGAAGCGCATTGACCAGGCTTCGGCCGAAGGGGCGGAGGTACTCCGCAAGAGCGCGCCGGTGGTCAACGAGGCGTTTCCCGAAGCGCGGGTCCGAACGCCGGTGATCATGAAGACCGACGCGGGCCGCAAGGACCTCTACTTCCGCGAGATGTTCGGACCCATTGTTTATCTGATCGCGACGGACTCAACACAGCAGAGCATCAAGCTTGCGGCGGAGAGTGCCCGCGAGAAGGGCGCAATTACCTGCGCGATCTACTCGACGGACGCAGCCGTGCTCGCCGATGCGGACAATATGATGACCGAGGCCGGCGTGCCCGTTTCCTGCAACCTCACGGGGCAAATCTGGGTGAACCAGGCCGCAGCATTCAGTGATTTTCATGTCAGCGGCTGCAATCCGTCCGGCAACGCCACGCTCTGTGACGGCGCATTTGTCGCCAATCGCTTTCGAATCGTGCAATCGCGAGTCCCCGCGTGAGCGAGCGGAGCATTGTCCATCGCGCCTGGATGGCGACTCCCGACTGGGTCTTTCGCGCGCTGGGCGCGGGTTTGTTCATTCTCCTGCTCGGTTCGGAATTCGCGGCGTTCTACCGATTACTGACGGAAACGCCCGACGGCCTGACCGGCGCCCTGCAGAAATTCGGACCTCACTACACCTCGCCCGACGGGCGCATGCTTTATGCTCCGTGGGGACGGCTGCTCGTTCTCGTGACGTTCACACTGATCGCGGTCTCTTTTCTCATTCGAACAACACCGAAGACCCGCGCGTCCGAACCCCGGCAGATCATCATCCCGCTCATCGCGGCCTTCTGGCCGTTCGCCCCGTTTGCAGTTCAGACGACGATCGCTCGATTTGCCTCCGATGCGGCCGGGCGGTACGAGGCGTTTCTGTTTGACTACGGCGATTGGACCGCCGGTCGCTTCCTGGGCGGCGTTATCTGTATTATTGTCGGGAATGCGCTGGACGTGTGGGCCTATGCAGTGCTGTGCCGGTCGCTGAGCATTGTCGCCGAACCGCGCGAGCTGAAGATCTCGGGACCGTACCGTCTCGTACGCCACCCGGTTTATCTGGGGCAGATCATCGCGCAAGGCGGCGTTTGGCTGTTTCTTGCCAACCGGCATGTCGTCTGGTGGGCATTCTATGCCGCCTTCGTTGCGATGCAGCTCTACCGAAGCAAGGTCGAGGATGAAGTGCTCGAAGAGGCCTTCGGCGAGCCTTACCGCGCGTGGAAGAAACGAACCTTCTGGTTTTTCTGATCGATGCCGGATTGCCGAGCGGTGCCGGCCTTTGCACTGTCCTTGCGGCCCATACCCCTTTTGCGACAATAGCGATTCATGCGCATCCTGCTGGTCGAAGACAATCAGAAGATGGCCCGATTCATTCGCCAAGGGCTCGTGGAACATGGCTATGCAGTGGACGTTGCCGCATCGGGCACTGACGGCGAGGAGATGGCCTGTACCGAACCATACGACCTGATCGTTCTTGATGTGATGCTTCCGGAACAGGACGGCGTCTCGGCCTGTCGCAACATTCGGCGGCGCGGCGTGAAAGTGCCCGTGCTGATGCTCACAGCGCTCTCGACAACGGGCGACAAAGTCCAGGGGCTCGACGCCGGAGCGGATGACTACCTCACGAAGCCCTTCGAGTTCGACGAATTGATCGCGCGAATTCGAGCCATGCTCCGTCGCGGACAGGCACAGGAGTCCAGCGCGCTTAAATTCGATGACCTCGAACTTGATCTGCTGAAGAGATCGGTCACACGCGCCGGACAAAAGATCAAGCTGACGTCCAAGGAATTCGCCCTGCTTGAGTATTTCATGCGGCACCCCGAACGAGTCCTCACTCGCACCAACATCGGCGAGCACGTCTGGGACATGAACTTCGATAGCGACAGCAACGTGATCGATGTTTATGTCAGCATGCTGCGACGAAAAATCGACAAGGGCTTCACTCGAAAGCTGATCCAGACGGTTGTCGGCACCGGTTACAAGCTGAGTCTCGAAGAATCTGAGGAATGATCACCTCGCCGCGGCCGCACTAGGCGGCGGTCACACCCCGGAGCGGCCCAACGCCGCCGGAGTTATTGCATCGTGTGGCGCCACGTCCAGACACTTCGATTCAAGCTCGCCGGACTGTACCTGCTGGTATTCAGCGCAATTCTCACAACGCTGACGGCCATCATCCTGAACATCTCCCAGGGCAATCTGCGACGCGACTTTGACAGTCGTTTACAGACTGCCGCCGAGGCCATGGTGGACAAAATCGAAAAGCGGAGCGAGGAGGTTTCGTCCGAATCGACTTCCGGTATTCCGGCTGAGAATCCGCTTGAACTGATCAATCCGTTCCGATTTCCGGGTTACTATTTTCAACTACGCCGCGATAACGGGAAGATCGAATATCGCTCGCCGAATCTCGGCCGTGTTCAACTTCCCTGGAATGATGACATGGCCGCTGCCCGATTGGCGGGTTCGCCGGTATTCGTGACGCTGCGCGACGCGGATGCCGCTGCGTTGATCGGCAACCCCGGTGAGGTCCGGCTGCTCACGATCTACCGGGAATCGCAGAGGACGCCGTTCTTTCTTCAAGTCGCCGTCAATCGCCGTTCCGTGAATGAAGCGGTCGCGGATCTGCGGCGATTGTTTCTTGCCCTGGTGCCAAGCGGTCTCTTTGTCGCCGCCGTGGCATCATGGTTTCTGGCGGGCCGTTCGCTCCGGCCGCTGCACAAGGTGCGGCAAATTGCGGAAAGCCTCAGTGTGCAGGATCTCTCACAGCGCTTTGAGCAGCCCCCGGGCCGCGATGAAGTGGCCGTCATGGTCGAGACCATCAACAAGATGCTTGATCGCCTTCATGACGCATTTATGGCGCAGGAGCGCTTCATTGCCCATGCATCACACGAGTTGAAGACACCGCTTTCGGTGTTGCTGGGCGAATCGCAGGTCATCATCCAGAAAGCGAGGTCGGTGGAAGAGTACGAGCGTTTTGTCGGCAGCGTTCAGGAAGAAGTCCGCTCGCTTGCCCAAATGGTTGACAGCGTCCTGACGCTCGCTCGCGCTGAGGCAGGTCTTCCCATGTCGACGGCCGATGAAGTGTCGCTCAATGAGGTGATCATCGAGGCCGTGGAACAATGTCAGCCTCAGGCGCGCACCCACGAAGTGCGGATCGTGCCGCATCTGGCGCTGCCGGTCGGCGACGATCCGGAATCAACGATCATTGGCGACGGCGACCTGCTCCGGCTGATGTTCGCGAATCTCATTCGCAATGCAATCCGCTACACACCGAGGGGCGCGGCGATTGACATCGTGGTGAAACTGGAGCCGGGCGCGGCGCTCGTCGCGGTGCGAGACTGCGGACCGGGTATCCCGCCCGAGTATATCGACCGCATTTTTGACCGCTTTTTTCGTGTGCCTGAGAAGGACGGGGCCTTCAAGGGGGTCGGCCTCGGGCTGACCATCGTGAGAGGCATCGCACAATTGCACGGCGGGTCCGCGGTGGCCGGAAACCGCCCCGAAGGCGGATGCGAATTCACAATCCGACTTCCACTCTCAAAGAAACGAAGCCCATCCTAGGCCGCGGAAGAACCCTCCTTGTTCTTAATGAATCTTGGTTTAGAGCGCCCACAATCCCCGCATTCCTTCAAGGAGAGTCGCATCATGAGTGGACGCGCGACGGACGGCCGTGATTAATTTCATACGTTTCATTTGGAGAACCTTGTTCCGCGGGGTCATCCGCTTCGATTAATCAAGCAGCGGGCGAGTTCTCAATAAGATGCCGGATGACGGTTGGAAAAGCGAAAAGAATGTGGAAACGAACTGTCAGCCTGAGTTTCCTGGCGGCCTGCCAGGCGCCCCCGGGCCCTGAACCCAGGCGGTATCGCTGCGGTGGAAATCATCGATACGGCCGGGCGGAGGATCCGACGTTCCACTTCGTGCCGGTAACGGTTCCCGGTTGGCATTGAATTGTCGGCGAATTCGGGACGAATCGCGATTCAATCGAAAATCGGCCTACTCTACGGTCCCCGACCAGTCGGCCACTTGGTAGGTCGTCAATGTCGCCTGCCTGACACCACAGAATCCGTCGCCCGACGAGTCGATTGACATGGACAGAAATCGGCGCTCCGATGACGTTTGGAAATAGATGTCATTCACGCCATCCGCGAGTTCAATGGCCACATCGCGGACCGGTGAACCGGACTCGCCGGACGCGGCCATGAATCGCAGGCGGAGTCGGACGCGGCAGCCCATCGGCGCGTTCGCAGCCAATCGAAGACGGAATCGTCGGCCCGGGGCCAGTTCCACGGCGGCTCCGGTTGAATCCAGGCCGGCCTCGGACTCCACAGCCAGAGTTGTACGCACGGGGGTGACACGATATAGGCACAGAGGCCCCGTGCTGACTGACTGCTTCGGCGGAATCTCATTCACTCCCCTCATCCAGGCCAGCAACTGCCGGGTTCTCGAACGGAAAGTCTTGCGGTAAACGTGCTCATCGTCGATGTTCCAGTCATATGCCCCCCGTCGGGGAACCCCCACCGCGCCAGGCTCGATCGAACTGAAAATCACCGTCCCGTCCGGCAGACCCGCGGCCGATCCGGTCCGTGGCCGGGCCGCCTGCACGACCACCCATTGATTCGCAATCCCAGCCGCCAACGGGTCCATCACGTTTCTGGATGCGGTGGAGATCCCCACTTCCTGACCGGCCGGTGGCACGCTGATATAGGAGAATGGGCCGTCAGTCATCTTTGATTCGGCGGCGCCCGCCAGTTCCCCTGCCGAGATCATCGCCGCCGGCCGTCGTGCATAAGGCTGTGCAGGCGGACCCGCATACCAGATCGGGCTCACGCGGTTGGCAAGCCGATTCTCGACGACAATCAGGCGCGATCCGGCCGCGAGAGCATCGCCGGTCGCCCGTTGCAGATTCGCCACGAGGTCAGCGCGATAGAGCCGGCCGGCGATCGAATTCGGCCCGCGAAGATACAAGATAGGTGACACAACAATGGCAGCAACAACCACCCTCACAGCCCATCGCCGCCGATTATCCACCGTAAAAAAGGAGAGAAAATGCTCCAGCAGCCACGTCGCGGACGCGGAAAACACCACAATCAGAAACGGAAATGCCGGAATGTAGTATCGCGCTTGAATCCTCGGAGGATAGTAGTGCTTGAAGCTGTAGGTGCCCCATGTCAGGAATGCGTAAATCCAGAGCCCGAAAAAGAACACCGGCCAGCTTCGCCGCGGCGTGAAGGGGTAGACGATCAGCCCGGTGACAAAACAGTATTTCAGCAGCGTGGGCCAGTACTCAAGACTCAACCGATCGAAAGACGCATTCAATCGACGCCACGGATGGTAGCCGCCGTCGAGATGGAAATTCCCGATCGAATCCAGATCCTCCTCCTTCTCCGTCCAACCGAGTCGGAAGAACTCCGAATTCCCCGACAAGGCCTGGAGCGACTTGTACTCGAATCCGAAAATTGCGAAGAATCCCAGCGCAAAGCAAAGCCCGGTTGCCAGGCGGATGAACAAAGGACAGCCCGCACGGCCGTTCGTCCGCTCGACAACTCCTCCGGCCATCGGGTCGCGCCGGCCCCGCGCGGAATGGTCTTTCCGCGACCGAGACCAGTCTTTCCATTCCGTGATGAACCACGCCGCAAAATAGAACGGAAGCGCCACCAATCCGGATTCCTTCGCCATGTAGGCGACGCCGACAGCAACGCCCGCCACAAACATGAGCCCCGCCGCCGCCAGCCGGCGCCCCTGATCACGCAGTTCATAGACCCGAAGAAACGCCAGCATGGCCAGCAAAAACCCGCAGGCGATGAACAAATCCGGATAAAGCCCGGTGCTGAATACCGAAAAGAGCGGAAAGACCGCCGATGTGTACGCCGCCAGCAGGCCCGCTGACTCACCCGCCACGCGGCTCGCCAGCCGAAAAATCAGGTAAACCAGGAAAGCATGCACAAGAACGTATGACGCAGCCATCATGCTGACGTCGAAATTCGTCAGCCAGCCGACCACCGCATTCCACGCCAGCACGGTCAGTCGCGTATGACCGATCAGCGGCCATTTCGCAAGGGAGCCGGAGTCCACGACTCGGGCCGCGCCGAAGAAATACTCTTTATCGTCCGAGGCGTAGTAACCCGTAAAAAGGAACAGATCGAGCAGCACCGCAATCAAAAAGCTGGCCGACAACGCCAGGAAGCGGATGCGGCGTCGCCTTATTTGAGGTTCGATCACCACCGAATTGAAGTAGGATTCGGCCGATTCAGTCCGTTCAGCGTTGCCGTCTCCCGCGGTGTCCGTGCCGAACTGGGGCGACCGATCTTGGCTGACAACCGTGTTCATGAATCGGATTTCCCCTGCAAGACCACCAGATCCGGAGTTGCTCGGCACATTAAGGCGGCTCCGGCGAGCGCACGGGCCGCCGCAGTGCGCGGTGAATCACCCGGCTGCTTGGCCAGTGTGCCCGCCTCGCGGATGCGACGCAAGCCAAGTTAAAAATCCCGCAAATCGGGAACCTCCATTGGATGCCTCTCATTTTTGAAGGCTTGCTCAGCGTCCCGGACGAACGAACGGCGCAAAAAAGCAGAAGGCCCCTCGCGGCAGAGAGGGGCCTTTTGCACGGACCAAGCTTATGTCTCGTATGAGCTTGTTACGCAATGAGACGCGATTCGGTTCGGCGGGGTCGGGAATTTTTTTCATCCCGGCCGATTTCGATCAATCAACGGTGCCGACCGGCATCGGGCGCATCCTGAAACGACGGGAGATCATCGATTGATCAGGCATGATTGGTGCATGATCGGCAGCGAATCGAGCATCAGGGAGTTCGGATTCGTCACCAGGCGCCTTCTGCCGTTCAGGCTGAATTCACCCGGCCTGTTCGTCTTGGCGATGCAGCGATTGTCAGATCATTGGGCCGACGACCACTTCCTGAGCCGATGACCGGCGTCCCGGAGGGTTTCATCCTTCTTGCAGAAGCAGAATCGGATGAGGTGGTGTCCGAGGCTGGGCGGATTGTAAAAGCTGCTGCCCGGTACGGTGGCCACGCCGGCCTCCTTGACTAGCCGCAGGGCGAAGTCGGTATCGTCCTCGCCGGCGCGTTTGAATCGATCAATGTTCACCATCATGTAATAAGCACCCTCCGGATAAAACCCCTCAAATCCGGCATCACGGAGTGCTTCCCACATCAGGGTCCGACGGCGGCCGTACTCCTCGGCAAGTCGATCGTAGAAACCGCGGGGCATTCGCAGCGCCGCCGCACCGGCGATCTGCATCGGGTGCGGCGCGCCGACAGTCAGGAAATCATGTACTTTGCGGATCGCCGCCGTGATCTCGGCAGAAGCGATCGCCCACGCGACCCGCCACCCCGTGACGCTGTAAGTCTTGGACAACCCGCCGATTGTAATGGTTCGATCCGCCATGCCCGGCAGCGTGGCGAGGGCGATGTGCTCGCGGCCGTCATACAGGATGTGTTCGTAAATCTCATCCGTAAATGCGAGAACATCGTGTTTGATGCAAAGTTCCGCGATAAAAGCAAGATCGTCGCGTGAATAGACCTTGCCAGTGGGGTTGTTCGGCGTATTCACGATGATGCCGCGCGTACGCGGGTTGAAGGCGTCGCGAAGTTCGTCAAGGTCAAAGCGAAAGCTCCCGTCAGGCGTCGGATGAAGTGTGACATAGCGCGGAGTGGCCCCACAGAGAATCGTATCCGCGCCGTAGTTCTCATAAAACGGCGAGGTTACCACGACTTCGTCCCCGGGATTGATGGTTGCCAGCAGCGCCGCGATCATCGCTTCGGTGGTGCCGCAACAGATGGTTGTCTGGCGTGCGGGGTCAATATCCATCCCCTGAAACCACCGCACTTTTTCAGCGAGCGCATCCACCATTGCCGGCGCGCCCCAGGTTCGGGCATATTGGTTGTATCCGTCACGAATGGCCTGGCATGCAGCATCCTGAAGCTCGGCCGGGGCCGGAAAATCCGGAAATCCCTGAGCGAGGTTGACCCCGCCGTGAGAGAGGCAGACCTGCGTCATTCGCCGGATGACCGATTCCTCGAAACGGGCGGCCTTGTCAGAAATGAATCGCCGAATTCGGTTTGTCTCCGCCATTCAGGCAGTATAACCGAATTAACGGGCTGGGGTTCGGTCCGTCTGAGATGCGAGGAACGCTCGAGGACCACGGGCGAGGCGGTCTCGGGCGCTTGACCGACCTCACCCGCGCCCCCGGCGTTTTTCAGCGGCGACATGGCGCCGCGAATCGGCCCGAGAGAATGAGTCCACTCTCGTAGCTCAAGAATGCACAATTCCGAGACCAAATTCAATCCACCTACCAGCCAGGTGTGCCACACTGATTGGCACACTGGCAGAAAAAATCTCAAAATCAGGCGCTGATAAGGCCCAATCGACCGGGCTGCGGTCAGTTTTATGGTCTTTTACGAAGGCACCGGGCGCTGGAATGAGTTTCAGAAGAGGCGGTCACTGCGCCGTGTACCAGGCGCGATACAGCTTCTCGGGAACCGAGACGATGTCGTCGTAGCCAATTCCCTCGACGAGGTAGAACCCGATCGAACTGACGCCGTAGAGCATCGCGATCGTCGCTGCCAGTCCGACGACACGCCGGACGGAATTCGGTAGGGCCGGCCCGGCAGCCAGCGCCGCGTAGAATCCAGGAATCGCAGGCGTGAGGAATCGCAGGTGCGCGCCGTGCCCGGCTTGCAGAAACGTCATGGCGATCAGACCTCCGACGCCCCAGCAAGCGGGCGCGACAAAACTTCGGATTGCGCCTCGACTCAAACCGTAGGCCATCTGGACCGTTGCCACGAGGACGACGGGGACCACCATCGGCAGCTCGTAGAAGTAGAAACCAATGGGTCGAACCATTGCCCGGGCGATATGCGGATTCGACCTGAGCAGTACGTCATCCGGTTGAATCCATGAGGGCAACAGGCAGGCATATTCTCGATAAAACACGAAAAACCACGGCGCCACGAGAACGACACATGGCAGGAGGAACAGGCCGCACTCAACGAGGCGTTCTCGCAATGACCGAGCGCCGGCCGCCAGCACGAGTATGCCAATCGGCAGAGCCAGCAGTCCGGTCAGCTTTGCCAGGCCCGCGAACGCGGCGAAAACTCCGCCGGCTGCCGCCCAGCCCGCTCGACCATGACCTGAAGCGAAGGCACACGCGCCGACCGCCAGTGCACCGAATCCGCCGACCAGCGTATCCGGCCAGATCCTGCGTCCCGCGAACAGGAAGACCGGATCGGCCGCCATCGCGAGGACCGGCAGCCACAACAGGAAATCGGCCGCGCGACGACCGGGCCGCCTCCATGTCCATGACATCATCGCCACGCCCGCGACTGCCGCTGCATGCCCAAGCCATGACACCACGACGGCTGCCCGTTCGGCATCCATCCAGGCAAATGGAATGAGAAGAAACATGAGCAATGGCGGATGGTGAAATAGCGGCTTGTCGTACATCGCCGGCGGAAGCGAATCGAGTATTTCCGTTCCGCGAAGCGAATAGGCGCGAGACTCGATCCAGTTCTCAGCGAGAGACCAGTAAATCCGCTCGTCGTTCTCGAGGCGCGGAATGCCGATGCTGGGAAGATTCAACGCAGTCATCAGAATGACAATCGCCGCGCAAACGAGTTGAAACCGCGTCGCCTCGGCGGCGCCGTGGCTCATCCGCTGATCGTTCCCAACCGGGCCTGCAACCTCGCTTTGCGCTGCGCCGGCCTGTTCAACGGCCGCCGCGATCGCATTCAGATTGCTTTGTTCGGAGTTGGTTTTAATTCGCGGGATCCTCGCCGCACGGTTGAGTACTTACAATTCACAGCGCCGCTGGCAGAATAACGAGCGGCTCCCTGCCCGCCAATGTCGATTCGAAATTTGTTCGTTACAATGCCCGCATGGCGGACACACTCACATCCGGCTCGAATCGCAAACAGGCGAAAACGCCGACCGAAGCGGCGGGAAAGGAAGAGGCCGAATCCCGCCTGTCGCCGACCGGTCGCTCCCCACAGTCGCCGGATGGGGCAGAGTTCGCGTCTCAGCCGCCGACGCAGACACCGGTCATTGCGGATATAAGCGACCTGACGCCCGCAATGCGACAATACGTGGAGCAAAAGGCACAGGTCAAGGACGCCCTGCTTCTGTTTCGCATGGGCGATTTCTACGAAACCTTCTATGACGATGCGAAAACGATCGCCCGCGTCCTGAACCTCACCCTGACCGCCCGAAGCAAACACGCTGATACGCCCATTCCGCTCGCCGGCGTTCCCTATCACAGCGTCGATGCGTATGTCGCCAAACTCGTGCGCGCCGGATACAAGGTCGCCATCAGCGAACAGATCGAAGACCCGAAGACGGCCAAGGGTGTCGTCAAGCGAGCGGTGCAGCGCATCATCACACCCGGCACGCTCACGGATGAGACACTGCTCGATGAGCGGGCCCCAAACCACCTTGTTGCACTGTGCCCCGGCGGCGGAAACTGGAAATCCGGTCAGGTTGGATTGGCCATAATCGAACTTTCGAGCGGGCGGTTCGTCGCTGAAATGCTTCCGGCGGAGCGCCTTTCCGACGAACTCTCCCGCGTGCGACCCGCCGAGATTCTCGTTCCGGAATCCGCAATTGACGTCGATCAAACATCCCTCGAGGAAATTCGCGAATCGCTCGGCACGGTGATCACCGCCCGACCGGCCTATGTTTTCAGCTCGCACATGGCCGAGCAGTCGCTCCACAAGCACTTCGGCGTCAGAAGCCTGTCCGGCTTCGGATTCGATGCGTTTGATTCGTCGCTCGCGGCAGCGGCCGCATTGCTTGATTATCTCGCCGAAACCCAGCGGACGGCGCTATCGCACCTGACGAGTCTGACGCCGCGGCACTCCGATCGCTGCGTGATGATCGACTCCGTGACGCTTCGCTCGCTGGAGATCGAGCGAACGCTCCGTGACAACGCGCGCGAAGGCTCCCTGCTTCATGCCGTCGATCTGACAGTCAATGCGATGGGCGCCCGCCGCCTGCGCGAGTGGCTTTGTTTTCCACTGATTGAGCCCATTGAGATCGTCTCGAGACAGAATGCCGTCGCAGCGTTTCTGTCGCAACCGGAAAAGCTCCGCGCGGTGCGCGACGTGCTCCGCTCGATCGGCGATGTCGAACGAATTGTCGCCCGGCTGGGTATCGGCCGTGCGACGCCGCGCGATGTGGTCGTGCTGGGACGTGCCCTGATTTCATGCGATCGGCTCGCCGAGACGATTGGCCCGGGCCTGTCGCCGGTTTCGCATGATCCGTCGTCGCAATCGGGGGCTGACCTACTCTCGGACATACGCGCACGCCTGATGGGACTGACGTCCCTCGGGACTTACCTGACCGCCGCACTCAACGATGATGCCCCGCCGGTGCTTCGCGATGCCGGATTCATCGCGGACGGATTTAGTGCCGATCTCGACCGCCTGCGGCACATCGGGGCCGACGGTCAGAAGTGGCTTGCGGCCTATCAGGCCCGCGAGTCGGAGCGGACAGGCATTCCAACGTTGAAGGTCGGTTTCAATTCCGTATTCGGCTACTACATCGAGATCACCCATCAGCATCGCGACAAGATCCCACCGGAGTACGTGCGAAAGCAGACGGTGCGAAATGCGGAGCGCTACATCACCGAGGACCTCAAACGCCACGAGGACGAAGTCCTCGGAGCCGCCGATCGGGCCAAGCAGCTCGAATACACCCTCTTCGATCAGATTCGCGCGAAGGCGGCTGAATCGCTTATGGAGATTCGCGGCGCGTCCGATGCGCTGGCGATGCTCGATGTGCTGGCATCGTTCGCCGAGTTGGCGCGGACGCGGGGCTATTGCCGGCCTGAACTGGTCGCCGATGCGGAATCACCTGAAAAGACGGACGCGAGATGTTCGACGCCATCTCCGTTGCTGGTTTTTGAGGACGGTCGGCATCCTGTGCTGGATTTATCAGAGCGCGAGCGTTTCGTGCCGAACGATTGCGAACTGCGTCCGGATGGCGATCGATTCATCATCATCACCGGCCCGAACATGGCGGGTAAATCGACCTATATTCGACAAGTGGCCTTGCTGACGCTGCTGGCCCACACGGGCAGCTATGTACCGGCGCGGTCGATGCGCTGGTCGCCGGTGGATCGCATCTTCGCCCGGGTCGGCGCGAGTGATGAACTGTCGCGCGGACTTTCGACATTCATGGTTGAGATGGTCGAGACGGCCCGCATTTTGAATAATGCAACGCCGCGATCCCTGGTGATCCTGGATGAAATCGGAAGGGGAACCAGCACATACGACGGTCTCTCCATCGCCTGGGCGATCACAGAACACGTCGCACAACGAGTCCGCTGCCGAGCCCTCTTTGCCACGCACTATCACGAATTGACCGACCTGCCCGGACAAATAGAGGGCGTCGCGAATTACAACGTGGCGGTTCATGAGCAACTTCGTCCCGACGGAACAGGCCGGGACGTGGTATTCCTCCATAAAATTGTTCGGGGAGCGGCCGATCGCAGTTATGGTGTTCATGTTGCCTCGATGGCGGGCATGCCGGCGAACATCGTGAAGCGGGCGGAGTTGCTCCTCGAAGAGCTGGAGCGCGATCACCACATCGCGGGCGGCCGACGCAAGACGGGCGTTCGCAGCCGCCAGGCTGATCGAAGCCAGTTGATGCTGTTTGATAACGCCTCCACGTCTCTTCCGGCTTGGTGGCGCGAACTGGTCGACGCCATCGGCCGGGTTGATGTGAATCAGACGACGCCGCTTGAGGCGCTGCGTATCCTCCAAACGCTCAAACGCATCCAATCCAGCAGCGAAGGGACAATTGATTGAGCTGCAACGCCGGCTGCAATGGCCCGAGAATGCGCGTCGAGGTCCTGGGGCCGGAAAAAAATGCCGGGCGTTTGCAAGGGGTTTCGGGTCAAAACCCGTTTAACCTCATAGAGGAGGGCGATACGACTGCTTCACCCGAACAAGTCGAGCTGCCTCCCCTTTTGCAGATCGCCTTTGGTGGGTACAATTGGTGTCGTTCGGGATTCAGGGATCCTCACTCGGGGACCTCCAGTATTAAAGCGTGCGAGTAGGCTTCATGTCACGACTCTTGACACAATGGATGCTGGTACTGGTTTTTGCCGCGGGCGTCGCCGGCTGCACGGACCCGAAGGAGCAGTTCGGTCGAACTTGGTACATTGACGGCGCCGGCAACTGGGGCTTCGGCCTGGTTGATGTCCCGACCGGGTTGCAGGAAAAGGGCTATCAAGGCGCGGTGACCAATCATCGCTGGTCGCTCACGTTCAACCCCGCACTCGACCAGACGCTTCGTTTTATTGCAAAAGGATCGGGCCGCAACCTCGGGAAGGAAATTACCGCCTACCTGAAGAGATACCCCACCGCGGATGCGAACATCATCTCTCTATCGGCCGGCACGGGCGTCTGCGTCTGGGCCGTGGAGAATATTGAACCGCCTTACAAGGTTAACAATCTAATCCTCGTGGGATCGAGCCTGTCCAGTAAATACGACATGCGAAAGGCGCTCGCCAATATACGCGGCCATGTCTATGTTTATTACTCGCCCAACGACCCGGTTTTGAGCGGCCCCGTCCGACTGCTCGGCACCATCGACGGCACTTATGACGATTCTGCGGGCCTCGTGGGTCTGAGCGGACCCGGCTATTCGAGCGGCCGGATCAAGAACATCGGATGGAGTCGCCAGTATGTTTCGCTCGGCTGGACCGGCGGTCACGCAGATTGCGTCAACCGCCGATTTGTCGCCGGCGAGTTGGCGAAGCACATCGTCCCGACGCGCGAACGGTCCGCGCGTCCGACCGGATCGCTCGATGATTCCTCGCAGGCTTCGGCAGAATCGCATGAGTCACCGCCCGCAAAAGGGCCATCAATCGATTCAATCGCGCACGCTTCGGCTGTGCCCTGATCGGAGTATGTTCGAAACTGCGATCGGCAGCCGCCCGGCCGGCGCGCCGCGTCGGATCGGATCGAATCGGGCTTGGTTCCACGGCTCGTTCGGATTTCATGCGTCCTGCACCGCGTCGGTGACTAATTCACATAGCCTTTTCCAACGGCGGCACGCTGATTTGTCGCCTGCGTCGGCCGCACCGGTTGGCGACCCCCCATCCTTGAATTAAACTCCGTTGCCGACATCAACTGGCGATGCCCCGTCGAATGGCGACCGGTGCATCGACCGGCTGTCGGCGATTTGGAATCTGCCTACATGCGATATTGGAAGTGGATTGTGGCGACGGTCCTGATAGGCCTCGCGGTGTTTGCCTTTCAGGTCTTCGGGAAGTCCGGCCCCGAATTCGATGTGACGACGGTTGATGTGGATACCGGATCAGTCACGATGACGATCGAGACGCTCGGAAACATCGAGCCTCTGACCAGCGTCGTCGTCGGTTGCGAAACGACCGGCAAAATCATCGAAATGACGGTGGATCACGACGACCCGGTGACGAAAGACCAGATCATATGCCGTATCGATCCGGAATTGGCCAACGCGGATCACGCCAAGTCCCTGGCTGAACTGGAGCGCACCCGAAGCCTGGTCGCCGATGCGACAGTCGTGCTTGAAGAGCAGAAAGCGATTTTGCCGGTGCTCACGGCCCAGGCCAAAGCCCAGTGGGACCAAACCCTTGCAGCTCTGGATCAGGCAAAATTCGGCTGGGAACGAACGAAAAGGCTCTATGATGAGAGCAACGCCCCGGAGTATGAAATGATCGTCGCCAAGGCATCGTTCCTTCAGTCCGATGCCAACACGCGCCTGGCCGAGGCTCGATACAATCAGGCGAAGAGTAATGAGATATTCCTCGTCCGGCGCGCGGAGCAGGCACTTGAGCAGGCTCGCGCGGCAGCGGCGCTGGCGCAGGCGAATTTTGAGACCACCGAAGCCCGCGTGGAAAGGTGCATCATTCGATCTCCGATCGACGGGATCGTCCTGAAGCGATTCGAAGAAAAGGGCGCGACGGTCATCGCGGCTTTGACAACGCCGCCGCTTTTCCTGCTGGCCCCCAGCCTCGATCGCGTCCGGGTCAACGCGAAGGTGAGCGAAACGGACATCGTTCACATTGATGTGGGACAGAAGGCCAAGTTCAAGGTCGAAGGCAAACAGACCGCGGAGTTCGACGGCACGATTCTGCACAAGCGCAACCACCCCGAGAATGTCCAGGGTGTGACGACCTACACCGTCACGATGGAAGTCCAGAACGACGCGCGGCACACACTACTGCCCGGCATGTCTGTTAACGTCGTCATCGAATGCGAGGTGCGGCCCAGCACGGCGCGCGTGCCCAACTCGGCCCTGCGGTTCAAACCGCCGCTGCCGCCGCAGGATATCCGCAAGCTTCTCGATGCGGCTGTCTATCCACCGGAACCGAGGACCAGCGACGGCCAAAAAATGAATTACTGCGCGAAGGAGATTGCCTGGAAATACGACGTCGGCACGGCCGGCTGGAAGGTCGTCCCCATGTGGGTCGGCATTACTGACAACGTGTTCACCGAGATCCTCGCGGGCGGCGCGGCTGGAGATTCCTACGTAACCAAGTTCGTACAGAAGGCCTCCGGCGGTTTCGACTTCAAGGAAGCGCTGCGCCAGGCAAACCCGAGCAATCGTTCCCTGAACTAGCCTGCGGCCAACCGAAGGGCGTACGTCGCGCATCAATCGCCCGGCCGCCGCCGATGTGAAAAGGTACCCGTGTCCAAGTCCGCTTCTTCAACGACAGCCGGCGACAAGATCATCTCCACTGTCAGCGACCCATCGCTTCCGGTCATGGTGGCGCTGCGCGAGCTCCACAAGATTTATGAAAGCGGCGCGAACGCGGTTCACGCGCTTCGCGGCCTGGATGTGGACATTGTTGAGGGCGAATATGTCGCCATCATGGGGGCCAGCGGTTCCGGCAAATCAACCCTGCTCAACATCCTCGGTGCGCTGGATGTCCCGACCCGCGGCACATTCAAGATCGCCGGCCGGCTCACCAGCCGGTTGAGCAAGGATGAGCTGGCCGCGCTAAGGAATGAGTACATCGGCTTCATTTTTCAGAATTTCAACCTGCTGGCGCGCAGCACTGCGGTGGAGAATGTCGAACTGCCCATGATTTACGCCGGTGTGCCGACCCGGAAACGGCGTGACGCCGCACTGGCCGCGCTCGACAAGGTGCACCTTGCTGATCGTGCCAACCACCTGCCATCGGAGCTTTCCGGCGGGCAACAGCAGCGTGTGGCCATCGCGCGTTCGCTGGTGAACAACCCTCGCGTTCTGCTTGCCGACGAGCCGACGGGCAATCTGGACAGTCACACCAG
Source organism: Phycisphaerae bacterium (assembly GCA_019636475.1). Taxonomy (NCBI): domain Bacteria; kingdom Pseudomonadati; phylum Planctomycetota; class Phycisphaerae; species Phycisphaerae bacterium. The sequence continues at coordinate 407,005 of JAHBXN010000004.1, read as the reverse complement.
CGCCGAGATTCTGAAAATCATGGCCAATCTGCATGAACAGGAGAAGATCACGATCATCCTTGTCACGCACGACCCCGGCGTCGCGACCGTCGCCGAACGGACGATCATTCTGAAGGATGGTCGCATCATCTACGACCGACCCACGCCCCGCCGCGGCGGTCCGAACGTGCCGGACGTTCGCGCCCTTTCGATGCAGGAGATCTAGCCGATGTTCACGCTCTGGATCGAATGCTTCAAGATGGGGCTTCGCGAACTGTGGCGTCACCGCCTGCGAAGCTTTCTCACGATGATCGGCATGATCATGGGGGTCTCGGTTGTAATCATCTGCGTATGCGTGGTGCAGGGCGTGAAAGACTCGCTCATCGGGGACATCCGCAAAGCCGGCAAGAACATGATGTTCGTCGTGAGCGAGCAGACCGGCCGGAACCGAACCACCGGCGTGCGATCAGCGAGCACGATTTCCCGCGCTGATGCAGAGGCCATCGCGCTGGAGTGTGATGCCGTCGCAATGACCACCGGCGTCGAAGGCGGAACCATGCCGATCGTCAGCGAATACGGAAACGCGGTTGTGAGCCTGACCGGCGCCAACCACGAATACACAGCCATTCGCAACTGGAGCGTTTCCGAAGGGCGCGATCTGGAGCCGTTCGACATCGTCGCACCTCGGCGGGTCTGCCTCCTCGGGCAGACGGCCCTGCGCGATTTGTTCGGCGACCGAAACCCGATCAACCGCACGGTTCGCATCGGCCAGCTCTCGTTCAAGGTTGTCGGCATACTTGAAGGCAAAGGCGTCAATCCGCTCGGCATGGATGAGGACAATGCGATTATCATTCCGCTGCCGATCGTACTGCGCGACCTGCGGAACGTGCCGGAACCGAACGCCATTCTCTGTTCCGCCCGAAGCGACGAAGAAGTCGAGATCGCCGTGCAGCAGATTACCGATCTACTGCGCCAACGACATCGCATCGCCGAAGGTGACGAGCAGGACTTCAAGGTCACGACGCTCAAGGAGAAGGAAGAACAGGCACGCCAGATCAGCGATCAGATGACGCTGCTGATGTTCTTTCTTGCCCTGGTCAGTCTGCTCGTCGGCGGCGTGGGCATCATGAACATCATGCTCGTCAGTGTCACCGAACGCACGCGCGAGATCGGGATCCGCATGGCGATCGGAGCGTCCACCAAGGCGATCAATCGCCAGTTTCTCATTGAGGCATCGGTCATCTCGACAGCCGGCGGCGCCGTCGGAATCGCACTGGGAATTGCCGGAGCGATCGGCATCTCGAATCAAATCGGAGTACATCCACTCCTTTCGCCTGCGATCGTCATCATCGCATTTGTCTTCAGTGCGGGCGTCGGTGTGATATTCGGATTGCTTCCGGCTCGTCGGGCCGCGGGGCTGAACCCGATCGAGGCGCTGCGACACGATTGATAATCTCCGGTCGAAGGAATCCGATTTGAAGAAAAGCCGCGACCTCAATGAAGAGGCCGCGGCCTGGTGGGAAGACCGCAAGTCCGCATCAACAAGGACGCGGCAGCGGTTAGTGGGCTTGATTGTTCGGAATTTCGCCGATTCGGCTGCGAAAAAAGTCGAATCGCCGAAACCCGATATCCAAATCGGTTCCGCTTCGGCGCGACTTAACTAAAGTCTCGCGATTCAACGGGCCATGTCCCGCTGTGCGTCCGAGAAAATGGAACTCGGCGAAAGGCGGACCGCCACCGCTCCTCCCCTCACTCAGTCAAGCGGCTCAGCCTTCAAGCCGCCGGCGGAACGAGCCTGCCGCTGGACCGCCCGGTCCGCGACTGAAAGCAACGACCGGACGCAGTCCTCGAGCTTTTGAATCGCGCCGGGCCGAGGGATTACGATCAAATCAACTCCTCGCGGCAATTCGTCGTACCGCGCGCGAAACGCCTCACGAAACCAACGCTTGATTCGGTTCCGCACGACCGCCCCTCCACATTTGCGGCCGATCGAGATGCCCATCCGCGTGCGACCCACGTCGTTGCACAGTGCATAGACCACGACGCTGCGATTCGCCGCCGAATGTCGCGCGGAAAATACGCGGGCAAAAGCCTTGCGCCCGCTTAATCGATGTTTCCTCCATTTGTCCAATCCTGCCGCCATGATCCGACATTGTAACGCCACGTTCCGATGACGCCGTGTGCGGAAATCATGCAATCGATCGCCCCGGGCACACTCGCACGAGCCTTCAGCGGCTGATATGATGCAACAACAGGGTTTGACCCGGGAGACTCTCTAATGAAATTCGCGACACGCGCCATTCATGCCGGTCAGGAAGCAGATCCCGCGACCGGCGCCACGATCGTTCCGATCTACCAGACGTCCACCTACACCCAGGACGGCATCGGCCAGCACAAGGGATTCGAGTATTCACGGACGGGCAATCCGACGCGTGCGGCACTCGAGACGTGCCTCGCCTCGCTGGAAGGCGCCGCGCACGGACTGGCCTTTGCCTCCGGCACCGCCGCAGCCGACTGCGTCATGAAGCTGCTGAATCCGGGCGATCATGTGATCTGCGCCGATGACGTCTACGGGGGCACCTATCGCCTCTTTGAACTGGTGCTCAAGCGTTATGGCATCAGCTATTCGTGGGTGGACATGACGCAACTGGACAATGTTCGCCGCGCAATCACGCCGCGAACCCGGATGATCTGGATCGAGACGCCAACCAACCCGCTTCTGAGTCTCGTCGATATCGCCGCGGTCGCGGATGCGGCCAAGAAAGCCGGGGCGATTGTGGTCGTCGATAACACATTCGCGAGCCCCTATTTGCAGCAGCCCCTGGAACTCGGCGCTGACATCGTGGTGCACAGCACGACGAAATACGTCGGTGGTCATTCGGACGTGGTGGGCGGCGCGGTCTGCCTGAACGACGCGAATCACTATTCAACCATCAAATACCATCAGAATGCGGTGGGTGCAGTGCCCGGCGCATTCGATTCATGGCTTGTTCTGCGCGGTGTGAAGACGCTGGCAGTCCGGATGGAAGCGCATTGTAATCATGCGATGCGCGTGGCCGAATTTCTCGCGAATCACCCGGCCGTCGAAAAAGTCATTTACCCCGGCCTTGCATCGCATCCGCAGCATGCGCTCGCACGGCGACAGATGCGCGGTTTCGGCGGAATGGTCTCTTTCGTGATCCGCGGCGGCGAAGCAGCGGCCCGGCAAATCGCCGGTAAGACCCGTCTCTTCGCACTCGCTGAAAGCCTGGGAGGCGTCGAAAGCCTGATCGGCCATCCGGCGACCATGACGCACGCCAGCATTCCGGCTGCCGAGCGCGAGGCCAGAGGAATCACCGGGGGCCTGCTGCGGCTGAGCATCGGCATCGAGGATGCGGAAGACCTGATCGATGACCTCGATCAGGCGTTCTCTCATGTGGCGGGCGCGGCACGCGTGGGTGCGTGAACTGCCTTACGCCGGCCCGACCCCTGAGCCGATGGGCCGACAGGCCGGCCGATCAACCGTGCTTAACGGTGTTTTGTTGACGCCTTGCGCGGTTTCGAAGCCAGGTCAGCCTTCACATAGTCGTGCAATAGGTGCATCTGCCGCGAAAAATCGTGCTCTGTCGAGCCCATCGGCGATTTGAAGAAGCAGGCAAGATGTGCCATGATTCCGGCACGGCCCTTTCGAGCATGATACTCGGCCAGACGAGCCAGATCGATCACGAGCGGCGCGGCGAGAATCGAATCGCACCCCTGCCAGATGAATTGCAGGATCATCTTCACGCCGAGAAAGCCGCGGAAATGAACATGATCCCACGCCGTTTTCCAATCATGCAGAGACTCGACATATTCGATCGTCGTGCGCGTCCGCGGCGATCCGCCGACGATTGATCCGATGACGCTGTCTTTCTTTCGCAGCTTGGAGGCCTTGTTGGCGGCCGAATCCAGAACCGCGCCATCGCCATTTCCCAGGATGTTGTGCCCCACCCAACTCGCGATTTCGAAATGACGATCTCGAAACATCGGTGCCAGCACCGACTTGAGCAGCGTCTCACCGGTCTTGCCGTCACTCCCGATGATTCCCACGCCGCGCGCGGCCGCCAATTCGATGATTCCGGGCACATCGCACCCCAGCGACGGCGTGAACCCGACGAACGGCATGCCTTCCTCTATCGCGGCGACGGCATAAAGGCTGCTCGCCGGCAGTGGACTCTCAACACCGGACAGCGCTTTGTTAAGGCTGGACCAGCGCGAATGCACGCGCTTCAATGGGAACGGCGGTTCAGTCGATGCGACATGCACCACGACCACCCGATCAAGCCGGTTCCGGGTGGCAAATGATCGTAAATCGGCACGCAATGAATCGATTATTGACCGAGCCGAGGACGCGCGGCTCGCACCGGCTCGCGTGGCCAGCCGGCCGATCGCCGAACCTGAGCGTACCACCCGGCCCGTGCGAATCTCCCGGTCGAAACGCCGCAAGTCAGGCCCGACGACTCGAAGCATCTTCGCCGTAAAAACGCCGCTGCGCTCAGCCAGTTCGTTCGCGGCTTCGAAGGCCGTGCGACTACTGATCTCGTGGCCGCCCAGAACAATTCGGTCCAGTGGTGCCAGATCGAGTTGATCTACCGGAGCAGATTCCGTCGCAAGACCGAGGGGAGGAGTAAGTTTCAGTCGCATCGCGGACAGACCGACCGCCACGGTTGCGGCGACATTGCCGGCGGCGCCTACGAGCCAGAGCCCCGTTTTCCCTGACGGATTTCTCAAATGAGTGCGTACCTCATTCGCGGCGATCGGTGCCTTCGTAGCGGAATTGATCGACTGAGCGGGAAAAGAGCGATGAGGGCGGGCATATGAAATCGGTCGGCTGATGCGGACAATCTTAACTGTAAGGGAAGCCTGGCACCCGCCCGCCGCGGACTTAAACGCGGAAAGGCAGTCGGCAAGTATCGAACCAGACGGAGATGGCTCTAGCCGGATGCGCGACCAGGGACTTGAACCCCGAACCCGCTGATTAAGAGTCAGCTGCTCTGCCAATTGAGCTAGTCGCGCGGTCGCGAGCGACGCCCGGGGGCAACACTCGACGAATCATCTATGTTACCGATCGAGCGATAACCGTCAAGCCGCCGCAAGAGGCAACGTACGCATTGAATTCCGCAAGCCGACGCCGGTGGGCATCTGGCGCCGTGCGAGGATCGCCGTTTCATGCGGCTATGGAGATCGCAGAACGGATTCGGCACCCAGTATTCTCGCGAGAAAACTCGCCGGGGCGAACGGACTGGTTGACAGAAGAGCGTCCGCACGGGACACTGCTTGGTCTGTCGATTTGGCCGACGCGATCGGTCTCATCGGGCGTTTAGCTCAGTTGGCTAGAGCGCGTGGTCGACATCCACGAGGTCACAGGTTCGAGTCCTGTAACGCCCATTGACACGTCAACGACACCCATGCAACTCTTGCGAAACCGCGATAAACCTCTTTCGGTTTTGGGGTTCGCGCCTATTTTGAATCGCGCAAAGTAGCAAGGATGCGGCGCCAGTGCCGCAGGAAAAGTGCCGATAGATCGGCATCTTTCGCCCATCTGATCGCGGCGCTGCGGGCTGATGGCGCTGCATTCACTTCAACTGGGCGGTGGTCCCAGGTGATCCGGAAACAGAGGAAGCGACCTGTCATTTCCTCGCGACCGACGCGGCCGGCCTCTTCGACCCGGCTCGTTTCCGGAACCGCGCGATTTAGTCTGGGCTTGCTTTGGGCGATCTCCAGGCAATGCGAGGCCGTACTTCTCCGCAGAAACGCGAAACAGGCGCTCAATACTCTCCCAATAGACGCCTCGGCCGCTCATTCGATCGCCGAACGCCGGGTCATTCAACTGGCCCGAACGCATTTCCCGAATCCTCGACTCGATTCGATCGGCCCGCTGCGGTAACGACTCGCGAATCCGATCAAGGAAAACCGGAGCAACATTCCGCGCCAAACGCAAGGACGTGTAGGCAGCGGAGGCAGCCCCCGACCGAGCCGCAGCCTCCAGGATTTGTGGAACCTGCGTGTCATTCAGGCCCGGAATGATCGGCGCGACCATAACGCCAACGGGGATTCCCGCTTCGCGCAACCTTGCCATGACCTCAAAACGCTTTGAAGGCGGCGGAGCCTGCGGTTCGATGAGTCTTGCCATTCGATCGTCCGCGAAGGCAACGCTCTGATACAGCCTTGCACCGGCTTGGCGCTGCAATTCCACCAGGAGTTCGAGATCTCGGAGGACGAGACATCCTTTCGTCACGATCGATACGGGATTTCGAAACTCGAGACAGACCTCCAGGCAGCGGCGTGTGAGTCGATAGACCGCCTCGATCGGCTGGTAGCAATCCGTGACGCCGGAGAAACAGATGGATTCGCGTGACCAGCCGCGCTTCGAAAAGGCCGCCCGGAGCAAATCCGGCGCATTTATTTTGGCGACAAGCCGCGTGTCGAAGTCGGTCCCGGCCCCCATGCCCAGATACTCATGCGTGGTCCGAGCGTAGCAGTATGCGCAGGCATGCTGGCAGCCGCGATAGGGATTGAGCGACCAGCGGAACGGGATGTCCGGGCTGTCATTTTCCGAGAGAATCGATTTGGCCGACTCCTCGTACACTTCCAGTTCCGCGGCTGGCGGAGGCTCCAGCCATTCACGCGATTCGCTCAAATAAGGATTCCGTGGATTGTTGACTCGTCGGAGCATCGGCAGCGGATCATATTCGGATTTTGTTAGGATGTCAATCATTTCGGGAATCAGGCAGTTCGGTTGCGTGCCCTCCCCGCGGTACACTATGCCTGGCGCGCGATGCAAAAAGGTCTGCGGCACCCCTCGCTCGAAACGACAGCTTATGAAGATCGCAGGCTATGACACCATCGAATATCCGATACCCATCGCCGGACGAACATTTCGACTGCTCGGTCCGCGCGATCCGTGGTCGCTGTTCACCGAGCCTGGCAACGTGAAGCGAAACCGCGCGGACGGCTACTCGCCTTATTGGTCCACACCGTGGCCCGGCGCGGTCATGCTTGCGGAGTATGTCATTGCACATCATCCGGCAGACGAGGAGCCGATCCTGGAGCTGGGTGCGGGGCTGGGACTGGCCGGGCTGGCGCTATCGGCGTTCGGCCATCGGGTGGTGATTACGGACTACGATCGCGACGCGCTGCAATTCGTTCAGGCCAGCGCGGACCTTAACGACATCGAACTATTCGAGGTTCGGCCTGTCGACTGGCGAAAGCCCCCGCCTGCGGTCTTTCGGATGATCCTCGGCGCGGACGTCTTGTACGAGAAGGATCATCAGATCGGCGTGCTGGGTTTGCTCCGGTCGTGCCTTCATCACCGGGGCGCTGCGATCCTCGCGGATCAGAACCGCGCGATCGCGGATGACGTCATTGAATCGGCGCGCGGCTTCGGATTCTCGACGGAAATCACCCCAGTGAAATGCCGCGCGATTCAACGCCCGGATGAGATTGACGGCCGTATATTGCGCGGAAGAATTTTCACCTGTCGGCGATCGGATTATTCGGGGGGATCGCGGGGGCAGCCCAGTGAGGAGTCACGACCCCCGCTTCACTGATCGACCGGCGAATCACTTTCCGTGTTGCTCCAGCGCGCCTTCGATCACTTTCGCGAGGTCGGCAAGCTGATTGGCGCCGGTAGCTCCGAAAATGATTTTTCCGTCGGCATCGATTACGTAATAGGTCGGCAGCCCGGAGACCTTGTAACTCTCTGCAATCTTGTCGCCTCGAACGACCGCATCAAAGCTGAGTTTCCTCGCCTTGAGGAACGCGAGCGGGTCTCCATTGGGATCCCAGCAGTGCACCGCGATGAACTTCACCGGCTTATCCGTGCAGGCATCTCGCACCTTCTGAACCGCAGGCATCGATTGCTTGCAGAAGTCGCACCAGGTCGCCCAGAAACTCATTACGACAACCTGCCCGCGAAGATCCGACAACTTGAGCATCCGGCCGTCGGACGTGGGTAGCTCCCAATTCGGAGCCTGGGTTCCTCGTGCGAGCAAATCGCGATTCAGACTTTGTGAGAGTTGCCGCTTGGTGAAATTCTCGGGGCAAGCGGGCCGAAAATCACAACTGCGGATCTCAGGGCGCGTATTCAAATTGGAGATAGACAGGGTACGAACACCCGTGATCATCCCGAGCGGAAAAACCCGATCAACACGCCGCGGCAAGTGGTCGTTCGCCCCGAAGTACCAGCGGGCCTCCAGCCCCATCTGCCTGTACTTTACATAAACGACGTCGCACTTCACTCCGCCGACGTCCTGCTGTCCCTCGTAGGCCTGCCCCAGGCCGCCAATCTCGTCGGCGAAAGGCGTCGGATGAAAGAACTCGAGCATGTAAAGCTGGCGGGCGGTATCGAGCAGGACATCGCCGCTTCGTGCGTCCTGGGTCATCCAATGCTTCTCACCCAGGTCCATGAAAGTGATCACGCGACCATCCGTCGCGACGTCAAGCCGCTTTTCTGGTTCCTTGCCTCCGACGGGGGTCAGCGTCACCGTCGCCCTCATGGCCGGCGTGCGAACGACTTCGTCGCCGAACACCTTCTTCAGAAAGCCGACACGCTCCTCCCGTGCCATGAACCGGCCGGAAATCCGCGGCAAACGGTCCGCGAAGCCGCCTTCGCAGGTGAACTCCGCATCGTATGTGCAGGCCTTGACCGTGCGCGTCGCGGTATCCGCCAGTTTCAGTATCTCAAGTGCCCGCTCGTCCTGAGCCAGCGCCGCCGCGCACGGCGCGCAGACGATGACCAATGACTGGAGCAAGAGGATTTCAATGTGTTTCATGCGCATTGTTGCGTGATCCACCGCTGCCTGATCAGCCGCCCTTCTGCTGCTTCTTGTACTCTTCCAACCGCGCGGTCAACTCACGCTTCATGCGCTCATCCCCGTCGTCACATTTGTCGACGGCTTTCTGCTGGGCCTTGATGGCCTCGTCAATCTTGCCGCTTTCAGCCAGCACGAGGGCGTAGGTATCCAGGACATCCGAGGATTCCTCTTTTGTGATCGTCATTGCCTTTTTCGCGGCGCTCAGTGCGAGTGACAGATCCCGAACGCCTTCGAAATCCCCGTGCTTTGAGATGACCCAGGCGAGGGTATTGAGACCATCAACATCATCCGTGCCGGAGACAAACGCCTTGCCATGCGCCGCGGCGTCGTCAGCCTTCTTGAGCTTGGTCAGGAGCACGTGATACAGCGCGATCTGGTGCTGCACGCTCGTCGGATCGAGCTTCAGATAATCCTCCATTGCAGCCCGGAAATCTTCCCATTTCTCAGCCTCGGCGCTTTCCTGAATTCGTTTGCCGATCGCTTCGAGCTTGTCCTTCCGCTCGATGTAGGCCTTGTCGCCGCAGAGTTCCGCGACCTTCGTGTCCATGCCGTCCATCGGGTGGCCGATCCATGCGATCTTGCCGTCTTTCACGACGAACGCGCAGGGGATGCCGTTTTGGCCGGCGGCCTTCATCCACGCCGCGTTGGTTTTACCCCCATCGTCGATTGCAACACGATAGCGCATCTTGGAGTCGAAGCCGCGCTTGAGAAACTTTTCGACCGTCTCGGATTTCTCGTCGCTCACGCCAATAAACGTGACACCCTTGCTCTTGAAGTGGTCCTGCATCTCCGAGATGTGCGGGATGCCCATGACGCACGGCCCGCACCACGTCGCCCAGAACTCCACAACGGTTACATCACCCGACTTCGCTTTCGTCAGGTCGTATGCTTCGCCCTTGACCCACTGCTTAATGGTTAAGACCGGCGCAGGATCTCCAACCTTGAGACCAGCGGTTGCAGCCTGGATCGGCAGGATTAGAGACATGACGACTGATGGGAACATTACTCGCTTCACTGAAGACTCCTCGAGGTGGTCGAATCGATCCGCCCCAGGTTTGAAAAAACCCGCCGCTCAACTCTGATGCCGGCGGGCGCTCTGACCCACCAAGGGTCTGGAACTGAACCCAGGTTTTATAACGTAAAATCCGGCGCGCGCGTTCCCACGAAGGCGCAATTCTTTGGGATATATGGAAGTAGGTTGCGTCGGGGCCGGGGGAAACGCCATAACCCCGACGAAGGGACCGGTTACTCCCTCAGACCCGTCTCTATCGCGGACTGGATCGCCGCGGCGTCAAACCCCGCCTTGTTCATAATGACGCGGCCATCCTTGCCGATCACAACAAACGTCGGCAGCGCCCTAACGCCGTACAAATTCGCGACGCTGTTGCCGTCCAGCAATTGACCATAAGTGCAGTGTTTTTCCTTAATAACCGCAAGAGGGTCCGCGCCGTTACCCCGCTCCATGCAATTCACACCAAAGACGGCCACCGGACGTCCTCGGTACTTCTCATGAATCTCCTGCACGGAGGGCATGGCCATTCGGCACGGGAAGCACCACGTCGCCCAGAAATCGAGCACCACCACCTTGCCGCGAAGGCTGCCGAGAGTGACGTCTTCGCCGCTGGCGCTTCGGAGCGTCCAGCCTGAAGACTTGACTGCTCCTGCATCACTCGTTGGGGTCTGCGCCGGGCGCGCGGCCGGCTGCTCCGGCTCTGTCGATCGCGAGCCGCTGCCGCCGGACGGAGGCCGGGGAGCGAATCTCGGCATCTGGAATCGGGTATTGCGAAATTCCTCCGGCTTGTCCAGTTGAAACAGTGAATCATCGACGCGCGGATTTCGAACCACGTTCCGGATCGCCAGCACCACCGTCGCATTGAACGCCTGATCATCCGACTTGGCTGCGTCCACAAGAATGGGTCGTTCGATCCGGCGAAGAATTCGATCGCTCTGGGAGATGAACAGCCTGGAGCGCCGACGTCCTGCCTCGTCGTAATGAACTTCCACCACGTCGCAGGGTTCGCCGTCGGACTCGACAACACCGCCATAGATCAAAGCGGCTGCCTGCAATTCGCTTTCGTATGCTGAATTCCCGAGATAGTTGATCGGCAGGATGGACTCGCGTTCGGGGACGCGGCCCTCCGAAGAAATCCCTTTGGCGAAAGTTCGAGCGTTGCGATCAAGCAGGCACGCATTTTGACTGTCGTCAGCGAAAGTGAATCCGGCCGGCTCCTTGAGCTTGGACGTGCGGCGTTCACCGTCGATACGGATGTGCAATCGGCCCGGTGTTTCGCCGAATCGCAGCCGAACACTTCCGGCATAGCCGGTCATCGCACCGGCGAGGCGACCTTCCCCGAACAGCTCCGCCTCGTACGCCAGCGATCGCAGGTCGGAAGCAGCGTCCTGCGCCTTCGCCAGAATCTCGTAGATCGATCGGGGAGCGGCCGGGTCAGCGAAAACCTGTGACGAGAGTGACCCGAGCATCAGGCACATTGCGACCGCGACCTGCCGGGACTTCAAGCATGTAAACATCATTCGGTAAGACCTCCAGCAATACTAAGTCAAAAACAGTTGTGAGACGGTTTGCAGGGTTTTCTGGCGATGCGTGATTCTGAATTCGCAAACAAATACCCCGCCAAATACAATATCGCCAGTCACCACCGCGATTCAGAAGCAAATTCAATCACCGGGAAAACTGGGCGGGATTACTACTTCAACGAGCCTTAACGGGCGCGCTCACTTCGCGAAGTCAAACAGTACTTTATACCACAGGTCGCGCCCGGAATTGCGGCGGCGAATTCGCAGATTTGCGGATGCATCCGCAATTCGAGCGGGACCCAACCCATTCAAAGGTCCCGCAGCCTGAACGCCGCCGATCAGGATCGGAGCCACAAAGATCCACGCCTCGTCCGCCAATCCTTCGTCAACGAATGAACCCAGTACGCGCCCACCGCCCTCCACCATCACGTTCGTGAAGCCGATTGAGTGCAGATCGGCCGCGAGGGCGCGGACATCGAGCAAATCGCCCACCGCGGCGATCTGGCGAAGCGCGCAGCCCGTCTTTTTGAGCGCGTGGACGCGGCGATCAAATGCGCGGGCGTCCCGACTCGGACGCGGCCCGATGGCGATGATCGTGGGTGTAACGGACGCCGTGATCACGACCCGCGCATTCAACGGCGTTCGCGCGTAACGATCGATAACGACGCGCGTCGCGATTCGCCTTGGCTTGACGAAGCGCGCGGTCAATTCCGGATCATCGGCGAGAATCGTTCCAATTCCGACGACGATCGCATCGACGCGGGCACGCAGTGCGTGGGCTCTGCGGCGACTCTCGAGCGACGTGATCCATTTCGAGTCGCCGGTGCGCGTGGCGATCCTCCCGTCAATGGACTGTGCCCATTTCAGAATAAAGTAGGGTCGGTGCGAATGCTGCCGCAGCAGAAACGGCGCGAGCACATCCGAGGCTTCCGACCTGCACAGGCCGGAATCGACCTGAACGCCTGCACGGCGCAGCTTCGCGAAGCCCTTTCCAGATACGAGCGGATTTGGATCCCGCACTGCGGCGACCACCCGCCCGATGCCAGCGGCAATGAGCGCATCGGCACAGGGCGGCGTCTTGCCGAAATGGCTGCACGGTTCGAGCGACACATACGCCGTCGCTCCCCGCGCGGCGGCACCGGCCTGGGCCAGCGCCCTCACCTCCGCATGAGGGCCGCCGAACTGCTGGTGCCAGCCTTCGCCGACGATTTTGCCGCGGCGCACGATGACACAGCCCACCATCGGATTGGGCTCAACGCGCCCCTGGCCGCGCAATGAGAGGCGGATGGCGCGGTGCATAAAACGGATATCGTCCTGATCGCGTTGAGCCATTGCTGATGGGGCGCTCTTCGGCACCGTCTGCGTGATTCAGTTCTGAGAGGGATTGTTCCGATCCGTGGTCTCGCCCGGAGCCTGCGGCTCGCTTCGAGGCGACAGAAACTCCGGCATTTTGAATGGCGTTCCTTTGTTGATGTTCTCGATCATCTGCGCCACGATCGGATGATACAGCGCCGCGGCCCGCGCTGCAGGATATCCGGCCGCACGAAAGTCGATCAGCGAGCCTTCCACGCGATGACAGTCCGAACAGGTCAATGGCTCCGGCCGCTTCAAAGGATGGATCTGCTTGAGCAGATTGCTTCGCTCAGGTTCGCGGATGGCGTCTCGACGACGGAGGAAGCTCTCAACAAACCGATCAGTCTGAGGATGTCCCAGAAGCAGTCCGTCGCCGGACGGCGACCTGACGGCCAGCTTGGTGCCGTATTCTCCCCGAAAGTGTTTTGGCAAGGTCTCGCGCACCGCAATCAATAGTTGGGCAAAGGCCTTGCTGCCCGGCCGAACCGCGCGCACATGATCTGCCAATTCGCCGAGCGCCGAAGGATGATTTGCCTCTTTGGCCGCCGCTGCAAGAAGATTCGCCAGTTCTCCCTGAAACGCGGGATCGGGCGATTCGACGCGTGCCGCGTGCTCCGGGGAAGTCAACAGCCCGTATGCTTGAAGGATCGCCGGCGCCCCACGCAGCTGACCCGTGTCCAGCGCATACCAGCCGACCGAAACCGGCGTCTCGCGATTGTCAAAATGACAGACGCCGCAGTGAATACTGGTCGCGTGCATGTTCAGAAACGCGCGAACTTCCTTTCGTTTGGTGTGTGGCAACGGTGCATGACAGCCCGAGCGCGTACAGTCGTTCTTCGGATCCGGTTCGAACCACACGTCGAGCCGGTGATAGTGTGACAACGGCGTTCGCGGCACCTCCGACATTTCCAGCGCCGGAAAAGCGGTTCGATCGGTACGAAGCATCGATTCGTTCAGGCGCGTCGGAAGCCCGGCAATCTGCGACGGCACCGAAGACGGCACGAGCAGGGAAACCACGAGGTATCGCACCGAGCGGTAGGTAAGCCAGCAGACGAGTAGCAGTATCGCGAGCGAATAGGCGCGAGGCAGGAGGGACAGAACCACTCTCCAGCCACGCCGAATCATCGCGGCCAGCCGCAGCATCTTCGCCCTGAGCGAGACCTTTTGTTTCTTAGGCGCCGCCATTCTGACCCTCCACGCCAAGATCACGGGCGATTTCGTCAATCATCTCGCCATGCTCCTCTTCGAGCTTGGCGATCGGTGTTTCGCCGGTGATGGTGGCAAGCGAGAGCGGGAACACCTTCGGGGCCAGAATCACGTTGTAGATGTGAAGAATGCCGACATGGATCAACGCAAGAAACGCCTCATAGGTGTGAGCAATGGTTGCAATATTGCTCGCGCGGCCGGAGAGAAATCGCGAACTGTACTGCTCGCCCCAGAGCAGCGCGCCGGTCACACCGAGCAGCATTGTTCCCCAGAAGACGCCCAGATACTCAAACTTCTCCGGCGGGCTGAAGCGGCCGAAGGTGGGTCGATCCTTTCGGAGAAACAGCAGATAGGCAAAGAGCTGGATTGTCTTCCTGACATCGTTGATCGAAATCCAGAGCGGCATGGAAACCCACGCCTCGAGATATCGACCCCGTCCCGTCGCCGGCGGGATGGATTTCGCCCTCAGCAGGAAGACAATAAAGACGTCCACCATGTGAAGCATGAATCCGCCGACCAGAAGAATGCCCGACCAATGGTGCAACTGTCGTGCAATCGACAACCCGCCGAACATGCCGATCAACGCCGACGCCCACGCCGTCTCGGCAAACTTGAGCGGAAAGCCGGTGAGCACCAGCAGCGTGAAGAGGATCGTCAGGATCCAGTGTGACACGCGGTGCCGGATCTTGAACCGTGTCAGGCGCTCTCGCCCTTCGGGGTGGTTGAGAATCGCCAGCACGAGGCCCTTTTTCTTCGTATCGTGGTGCTCTTCTCGACCCAGAACGTTATGAATGAGTTCGAGCACGACGATCATGGCGGACGGCCCGAACGTCAGCACCGTCAGCACAATGAAAATCGCGGCAATGATGAACTCAATCGACCCATGCGCCTTTGGTAGATCAAGATGCACCGCGGCATCGGCAATTCGCTGGTCGGCGCCCGGATGACAGGCCGTGCTTCGACACGTATCGCCGACGTTGACCGAACTCACCGAAGAGAGCGGGTCTCGATGGCCGAGCATGAAATGGGCGTTTTCGCCGGCCTTTACATGGCATGACAGGCAGTTCGCCGTGGTCTGATCGCCGAGGAGTGCGGCCTTTCCATGGAAGCTGCGAACAAAGCTGGTGACCGAATCCGGCAGGTTGTAGTCCTGCTGAATCTTCGGATCGCTATGGCAGACCGAGCAGACCTGTGCGGTCTCAAGTGTGTTGCGGGCCGGCTCGAACCGCGATGCGATATGTCGCAGGTAATACTGGATGTCGATCGGCACGGTCTCGGAGTGGCACACATCGCATCGATCAAACGCGCGATTGGTCAGCTCGCGAAAGCGCGGCATGACTTCGATCGGCTCACGAAACAGCGGCTCGTCGTGACAATACAAACAATTCGTCTGTCCGCGATTCAGGAGTGGACCGCCCTCAAACTCAAGCTTTCCGAGAAGTTCCGGCGTGTGGGCACTCTGCTTGAGCATCTCGCTGACGTTGGCATGACTGAACGTTCGTTCAAGTCCGGTGGAACTGCCGAGGTGACACTGCCGAGTGCAATCGACTTTGGATACGGTCTGATGCGGGACCGTGACGACCTCTGATCTTGTATGGCAATCGGTGCAAGCAAGACGCGAATGCGGGCCAAGCCGACGTGTCGTGTAATCGGGATTTGTGAAATAGATGTGAACCTGATTCGCGGCTTCGTCGAAGCGTCCCAGTCCGCGAAACTGGTGGCACATCAGGCAGTTGTCCGGATCGTCGGCGAGCACCGGGGCGGGCCAGATCGCAATCGATGAGGCTGCCCCCGCAAGTCCGATGATGATAACCAGTGCAATTCTCCGCACACCTGTCCGCAAAGGAGCGGAATTTCGCGTCATCCGCGCGGCGGGAATACCGAACTGATCTGGTACTGATTTCACGGCAGCTGGAGCAATCCTTTTCTGAGTACCGAATTCGTGCTCGTCCGCACACGATACCGCATCGCGAGCAGACCGACGAGTCGATCGCAACCTGCGTGCCCGTCCATGCCAACGCCCATCAAACGATGCCACACTGCCGGAGGCAAGCCGTTGTCATACACATTTCAACCGCATCGATCGTGAAATGGAAGCCACAAGTTTATTGGGGAACTTTCCTCATCTTGCAGAATCTTCCTCGGTTCCGGATCAATGGCGTCGCGAACGCGGCACACCTCTCAACGTATGGGCTCGCCACAATCGGAGCATGCCGGAAATTTATGGCAAAGTACTGCATGATTCTGTTGATTTTGGTCCATTATTTGCTAGCCTACCCGCTAGTGATTTGCGGCGGCATCGTGCATCGACGTCACAGGTACGGACACCTCGGCGGCACCGCGCTGAGCCACTCAACGGGCTTCGCGCCAACCGGATAGCGATGGAAGGTGTCATGTTCTTGTCACGTCCTGCCGGACGCCGAATGAAAAAGGTCCACGTCATCATTTCTTTAGGAGAGCCGCGGTATGTCCCATCAATTGGCCCGACTCACAAACAGCCGAATTGCGTTCCTAGGAGGTTTCGGACTCCTCGTCCTGAGCCTCGGCCAGACGGGCATGGAATGTCCGTTTCTTATCCAACCGCCGACCAGCCAACCAACGACCGGCAACAGCGGAATCACTGGTCAGTTCGTCGGGTCCACGCGGTGTTCCCAGTGCCATTCAAGTGTCCACTCAAACTGGAGCCAGACGCTGCATGCCGGCGCATTGGAAACGCTGGAAGCGATCGGGCAGGGTGAGAATTCTCAATGCCTGCCCTGCCACGTCGTCGGATACAAATCCGCCGACGGATTCGCCAGTCGCGCGACGACCAATGACCTTGCCGGCGTCGGCTGCGAGGCCTGCCACGGTCCGGGCCGCGCCCACGTCGAGAATGTCCAGGACGCATCCCTCCGGCCGCCCAAGAACATCTCGGCCAGCGTCTGCGGCGCTTGCCACACAGGTTCGCACCATCCCAACTTTGATGAATGGAAAGAATCAAAGCACGCACTTGTGAATGAAGAACTGGCGACGCGCTTTGAAGACGGCACGAGCCTGAACAGTTGCGGAAAGTGCCACTCCGGCGATTTCTTCTACAAGGCGATACTCAATAACGAAACCGTCGCCGATGACGCCCTGCTGGGTGTGCCCCGCTCACAGCAGACCGGCATCACCTGCGCAATCTGCCACGATCCGCACATGCGGACCGGTAATGCGCCCGATCCGGGTGATGGCCGCGACTTCCAGCTTCGTTTCCCCGAGGTCGCTTTCCCGACGCCCACCAATACTATCGACGCGACCACCAATGCAGCTCGGTTCAATATCTGCGGCCAGTGCCATCATGGCCGAGGACGCACTTGGGCGGACAATTCCCGCGGCCCGCACCACAGCGTTCAGGCAAACGTGTACACCGGCGAAATGGCCATGCCCGACTCCGATGGCATCGTGACGCCACTGGCACCCAGTCGCCTCGCGAAGCACTATGAGGCACCTGAACAGTGCGCGACGTGCCACATGTACCGCAAGGATTTCGAAGATGCGAACGCACCGGCGATTGCAGGACACAGTTTCGCCGTCAGCTTCGAAGGCTGCGTCGCGTCCGGGTGCCACACAACGGCAGAGAGTATCGAGAATCGCGCCAGCACCTACCGTGCCGAGATCCAGGCCCGGCTTGACGCCCTCGTCGATCGCATGGAGGCGGTCTATCCAAACAACGGCTGGAATTACACTTCCGAAGGCGGACCGGCTGGCGGCGGACAGAACGCAATCCCGGAGGCCGTACGAAAGGTGCGATTCATCCACGCCTACATCGTCGGCGACGGCAGCCTGGGTATTCACAACCCACCGTACGTCGAAGGTATGTTGGATGTCGCCGAAAGCCTGCTCGATGGCGAGGGACTGTAGATCTAACTTTCTGATCGGGATTCGAAAGTCGAAAAACGCCTGATCGGAAATCACGATAGGATCTGAAATTCTGTGGCGAGGCCCTGAGTCAAATGACGCGGGGCCTCGTCTTATTTTGGAATGACCTCATGCGATCCTGCCTCGAATAGGTGGTTGCCGAACCGAAACAAAATAACAGATTTTTTTCTTGAACTGCGTTCGACGGCTATTAGGATTCGTCCCATATTCAGGGTTGGCGACAGGCACCGCCCTGAATATCCGGATGGGAATGCCGGACAACGCGGTCGCAGCTATGCGGAAAGCCGCCGATTGTCCACCACGGAGGAGGAGAGGGAAATGGGACGAATCGCAGGATGCCGCGCGCTCGCGGCATTATCCGCCGTATTTCTCGCTGGTTTGTCACCTCAATTCGCAAGTGCTTCCATCATCTCGTCGGCACAGATCCGCGAAGTTTCCGTCGATGCCACGATCAACACCGAGTCCTTCGCCAACCAGAGCGATTTTGACAGCGCGTCGGATTTCCTGCCGTTCAATTCGAGCGTCCAGGCGACTCCGACTC
Source organism: Phycisphaerae bacterium (assembly GCA_019636475.1). Lineage (NCBI taxonomy): Bacteria > Pseudomonadati > Planctomycetota > Phycisphaerae > Phycisphaerae bacterium. The sequence goes on along the minus strand of JAHBXN010000004.1, from coordinate 388,657 downwards.
TTCTGCCGGAAAGCGCGAGCGCGCTCGCCACTCAGGCTTCGTCCATGGATACCCTCGAAATCCACGTGGCCGGCCAGACGAGCGCGTCGATTCAGCCCGTGAATTTCGTCATCGGCGACGCCCAGTCGTCGTCAAGTTTTCAATACGTATTCACCATCGATGAAGCCGGAATCTATTCATTCGACGCCGCGGTTTTCACCCAGGGCGAAGGTCTCTACTCTTCCTCCGCTGGACTGGACTTCGTCAACAAGGACACGAACACCTACCTGGCAAGCCTCAACGTTTTCGGTACCAGCGCGCAGTCCGTCCCGGCAACCTTGTTGGAATTGGAGCCGGGGGAGTATGCCATTTACGGCTATGCACTTTCAGAGATCCTTGTCTCTGGCGAACACAATCCGAACGGCTCTTCCTCGACCGCATCGTTCGAGGCCAATCTTGTCTTCGTCGTGCCGGAGCCGGGCGCACTCACGCTGCTTGCAGCCGGCCTGATGATGACAAGCGTACGTCGCAATCGACGCCGCAACACTCGCTGATTCATCGCCTTCGGACTCAGTCCAATTAGCGCTTGACTCCTTTTCGGAGGGGAAAGAAACGCGATCGCTCAATGCGGTCGCGTTTGTTTTTACGCCATTGGACAGTACGCCCACCCATTCAGACCGCGCCGACCTAAAAGGGTGCTCACCTGCCGCGAACCCGCATCAAAGTGCTTTTCCGATCGGACGGATGGGCGTATCATCCTCTGTGACTAATTCCGCACTACAAGGGGGCGTTGGCCGGAGTAGTCGCAACGGACCGGGATGCTTGAATGAACCGATTTCCAGTCGACTTGTCGAGCGACACGCAAACGCGTCCATCGCCGGGCATGCGCCGGGCCATTGCCGAGGCGGACGTGGGAGACGAACAGAAGCGCGAAGATCCTTGCGTGAATCGCCTTCAGGAAATGGTGGCGGAACTGACAGGCAAGGAGGCGGCCCTGCTGTTGCCAACCGGAACCATGTGCAATCTGATCGCACATCTGATCCATTGTCGCCCCGGCGATGAAATCATAATCGAAGCGTCGTATCACCCTGTGAATTTTGAGGGCGGCGGGCCGGCCGTGCATAGCCGGGCGTCGCTGCGCCTCATCGATAGCGAGAGCGGCATCTACACGCCGGAACAGGTTGAGTCGGCGATACGCCCGAATGATCCACACTTTCCGCGAAGCCGGCTCGTCTGCGTCGAGAACACCTGCAATCTGCGCGGAGGCCGTGTCTGGCCGTTAACGGCGGTTCGGGCGGTTGCAGCCTGCGCGAGAAAGCACGGCTTGATGCTGCATCTGGATGGCGCGCGGTTGATGAACGCCGTGGTGGCTTCGGGCACGAGCGCACTGGCCTACTGCGAGCACTTCGATTCCTGCTGGATCGACCTGAGCAAGGGCCTCGGATGTCCGATTGGCGGCGTGTTGGCCGGCTCGAAGGCGTTCATCGAAGAGGCGTGGCGATATAAACACACGTTCGGCGGCGCGATGCGGCAGGCCGGCATTATCGCGGCCGCAGGAATTTACGCCCTCGAAAACCATGTCGAACGCCTCGCCGACGATCATGCGAAGGCGAAGCGCTTGGCCGGCGGACTTGCCGAAATTCCCGGGCTTGCGGTGAATGTGGATGCGGTCGAGTCGAATATCGTGATTGTTGATATGGCCGGCACGAAGCGCATGCGTACCGAGCTGTTCGGAAAACTCGCGGAATCTGGTGTGCGATTCAGCCCATTGGTCAATCCGAGTCAGTTTCGCGCGGTGACCCATATGGACATCCCCGAAGATGGACCGGAACGAGCCGTACAGGCCGTGCGAAACGCACTCACCTAGCGCCCCGCCCCCATCGGAACCACAATGCCGGATTGGCGTCGGAGTATCCAATGACACAAGTTCAGATCGATCCTGCAATCCAGAAGGCCACCGACGAATTCCGAGAACGGTTCAAGGCCGTTCGCGAGGAGATCGGCAAAGCCATCGTCGGCCACGAAGACATCATTCACGGCGTGCTGACCTGTCTGTTCACCGGCGGACATGCACTGCTCGAGGGAGTGCCCGGACTTGGCAAGACCTATCTCATCCGAAGCATGTCCGAGGCGCTGAGCCTCCGGTTCTCCCGCATCCAATTCACACCGGACCTTATGCCGGCCGACATCATTGGAACCAACATCATCGTGGAAAATGCCGAGACAGGACGACGCGGATTCGAGTTTCAGCATGGCCCCTTGTTCGCCCAGTTGGTGCTGGCGGACGAGGTGAACCGGGCCACGCCAAAAACGCAATCCGCACTGCTGGAAGCAATGCAGGAAAAAACCGTGACGACCAGCGGCTCTCATTACGAGCTGGAGCAGCCGTTTTTCGTCATGGCCACCCAAAATCCGATCGAACAGGAAGGCACCTATCCCCTGCCGGAGGCACAGCTTGATCGCTTCTTCTTCAAGCTGGTCGTGAAGTACTCCACGCGGGAGCAACTGAGCACGATCCTCGATCGAACGACGACCGGCCACAAGCCCGAGATCAAGGCGGTAATGAGCGCCAGCCAGATCATCGGTGCGCAGCGACTTGTGCAGCGAGTGATCGTCGCGAACCATGTGAAGGATTACGCGATACGACTCGTACTCGCCACGCATCCCCGCGGAGAGTTCGCAACAGAGCAGACCAATCGTTATGTGCGTTGGGGCAGTTCGCCTCGAGGCGCCCAGGCGCTGACACTTGCAGCCAAGGTCAATGCACTACTGGATGGACGGTTCAACGTGAGCTTCGATGACATCAGAAAGAGCGTTTTCCCCGCGTTGAGACATCGCGTGCTTCTGAATTTTGAGGCCCAGGCAGAGGGCATTGAATCCGAAGCGGTATTGCAGGAAATTGTTGATAAAACGCCCACACGCATCGATGCAGCAGCCTGAGCAGGCTCAGACGCGGATCAAATCCGCCGTTCCGAGTAGGCGCGGATCCGGATCGCGCGTGTCGGTCTCGTCGGGCAAACCTCCTGACACTTGCCGCAGCCGGTACAGCCCGTACCCGTGCAGGACGGGTCAATCACATCCACGCGGCCATCGGCGCCGATCCGTATCGCCTCATTCCCGATCGGACAGAATTCGATGCAAGCCGTGCAATCGTCGCCGCGGGAGCGGACACACACCGCGTGATCGACAATGGCAAAGCCAACGCGAATGGCGAAGCGGTCGACCAGTTGAAGCGCGCCGCTTGGGCATGCTTTCATGCAGGAAAGGTCATCGCAGATCACGCAGGCCCGCTGGTCCGGATCAATGAAGGGTGTCCCGGCCGCCGATTCGTCGGCCATGGCGCGCGGGTCATTGGCGCGAACCAGTGCGATCGCGTCGGCCGGACAATGCTCAGCGCATCGGCCACAGCGATGGCACGTATCGAGAAATTCTCGCTCCGCCAGCGCGCCAGGCGGACGCAGCAGCGGCGATAAATGGTTCACATCACCCTGATCGCCGCCGAGCAGTTCATTACGAATTTCAGGTGGGAGCCTGCCTTCGAGGTATTCTGCGGCAGGCCGCATCGCCCGAAACAGCGCTTCACGAAAGAAGGATCGCCGATCGCGCGGAGATTCTTCGCGATTATCCTCAGGCGGCATCTCGCTCACCTTCACGCACAGTTTACGCGGACATCACGTAACGCCCGCCGTTTCCGCGATTTCGCGGAGCAGGCCCGGCGGCGGTTCCATCGTCTTCTTGCAGGAAGGATAGCCGCTGCAACCAAGAAACCGGCCGGTGCGACCCATGCGTAGCAGCATCTTCTTGCCGCAGTCCGGGCAGGTGATGTCCGTCTCGATCGGCTTCGATCGCGTTTCGCCAAAAGTTTCCTCGGCGATTTTCTTCGCCTCGCCGCGCAGATTCGCGACAGCCTTGCACTTGCGATTGTTGCAACTGAAGAACGGTCCGAATCGACCATTTCGGAGGGTCATTTCCTCGCCGCAGCTAAAGCAGTTCAGACCGCTGGAGGGCATCACCTCCACGACCGGCCGACCGGTGAGCGTCCACGCAAATCCCGCAGGCGGCGCGCCCAGCGCCTTGATCTCGTCCTTGGTCAGCCGCTTGGGCCGTACCTTTGCGCCCCGAGCGGAAGTGCCGACGCCCCGGCCGGCGCTACTTTCCACAGGCGGTTCCGGAATCTTGCCTTCGGCTTCGAGCGCCTTGAGGTGATCGAGCTTCTCCATCGGCATCGCGTTGCGACATTTCGGGAAACCGGAGCAGCTCAGGAATGGCCCGCGTCGACTTTTGCGAATGACCATCGCCCGGCCGCATTTCTCACAGCGAGCGCCGGCCGCTTCGGGCTTCGGTTTCTCCACATAAACGCCTTCGGGCAACTGGCCCGTCGCCTTGCACTTCGGATAGCCGGTGCAGCCGAGGAAGGTCTTGCCGCGCGCGAACCGGACTTCCATCCTTGACCCGCACTCCGGGCAAGGCTGTGCCACGGATTCGGCACTGACCTTCCTGAGGGGCTCGCCGGATTCGCTGCACGGCATCGTGCCGCCGCAATCCGGATAGCCGCTGCAACCGAGAAACGGTCCGCGCTTGCTGCGGCGAAGCGTCATGTCCTTGCCGCACAACTCGCATTGCACATCGACTTTCACTGTCGCAACCGGCTTACCGCTCTTGTCGACATTCTGCGTGCCGGTGCATTCGGGATAGCCGGTGCATGACAGGAATCGCCCGTTCTTCCCGAGGCGATAGACCATCGGCTTGCCGCATTTGTCACAGACATAGTCGCTCGGTTCCGCCTTGACTTTGTCCATTTCGTCATGGGCGCGCGCCAGCGACTCCTTGAAGGGTTCATAGAATTCATGCAGCACGTGATGCCAGTCCACGTGCGCCTCCTCGATCTTGTCCAGTTCGTCTTCAACATGGCTGGTGAAGCGAACGTCCATCACTTTCGGAAAGTGCGCGACGAGCTTGTCCGTCACCACTTCGCCGCGCGGAGTCGGATGAAACTTCCGGTCTTCCTGCTCGACGTACCCACGATCCTGGACCGTTTGAATGATCGCGGCATACGTGCTCGGCCTGCCGATGCCTTCGGCTTCCAGCGTCTTTACAAGCGAGGCTTCGGTGAATCGAGCTGGCGGCGATGTGAATTTCTGTTCCGGCGCGATATCAAGTGGAAACACCGCCTGACCTTCCATCAGGTTTGGCAGCGTCTGGTCTTCGGCACTCTTCGGCACCCCCATGACCTTGTAAAACCCGTCGAACACCAGGATTCGGCCGGTCGCTTTGAACACGGCTTCGCCCTGTTGCGTTGCTGCGGAAACAAGCACGGACGTTGCGTCCCACTCCGCCGGCGTCATCTGACAGGCGACAAAGCGATTCCAGATGAGGGTGTATAGCTTCAGTTGCTCCGGCGAGAGATGGCCGCGCAATGAATCGGGAGTGCGTGTTACATCCGTCGGACGAATCGCCTCGTGAGCCTCCTGCGCCTTCTTCGCGCTGGCATAGAAGTTCGGCTTCCCGGGCAGATACTTGTCGCCGTACCGGCCGTTGATGAATCCGCGTGCGGCGTTGATTGACTCGGCGGACAGATTTCGCGAATCGGTTCGCATGTAGGTGATGAGTCCGACGTTGCCTTCACCGGTCTGAATATCGACGCCTTCGTACAGACCCTGCGCGATTCGCATCGTGCGGGACGCGGCAAAATGCAGTTGATTGGCGGCGGCCTGTTGTAAAGTCGCGGTTGTGAAGGGCGCGTGCGGCTTCGTGGTTGTCCGCTTCGTTTCAATTGACTTGACGTGGAACGCGGGTGACGAACCCGACGCCAGGCGGCCAACCAGCCGAATCTGGCGCAAACCAAGATGGCTGTATTCCTCCCACTCGCCTTCCTGAAGCGAGTCCACATTGAATCCGAGCGACGTGGAAAGTTCGCGAACGGTCTCAACCGCGCTCTGAAACCGCGGCTGCCCACCTTTCGACGGCTTCTCGAGCCGGCCTTCTGCCTTGAAGGACTTCCCGGATAGTTCAACCAGTTCCGATTGAAACGCGCCATGATCGGCAAGCCAGGCCAGACGATCGCGCTTCGAAGGACCGTCTCCCTTCTCGCCCGGCGTTGCGAGGAAAGCTCGCCACTGCTCGGCCAGATTCTCGACGTTCGCACGATCGGTCGCAAAGATGCCGTCGATCGACCAGAACTCCTGTGGCTCGAACGCCCGGATCTCCCGTTCTCGTTCGACGATCAGCCGGACCGCGACAGACTGCACCCGGCCGGCACTGAGCCCCTTGGCGACCTTTTTCCACAGCAACGGTGACAGCTCGTATCCGACCACTCGATCCAGAACGCGACGGGCCTGCTGGGCATCCACCTTGGCCATGTCGATTTCGTGCGGATGATCGAAGGCGGCCCTGATGGCGGACTTGGTGATCTCATTGAATACGACGCGCCGGATTTTCGATTCGGGCAAGTCGAGCGCCTGCGTCAGATGCCAGGCAATCGCCTCCCCTTCACGGTCGAGGTCGGTTGCCAGGAAGACGGTATCCGCGTCATCCGCCAACTTCCGCAACTCGTCCACGATCTTCTTATTCTTGGGGAGTATCTCGTAGCTAGGCTCAAAATTGCGCCCCGGATCGATGCCATACTGGTGCTGAGGCAGATCCCGTACATGGCCGCGGCTGGCCCGAACGACGTAATCGCGTCCGAGGTACTTGTTGATGGTTTTGGCTTTGGCAGGCGACTCGACTATGACGAGCTGACGCCCGAATTTGGGTCCGTCGTCGGCGGTTTTACGGGCTTTTCGTGGCGCGGACTTGGTGGCCTTTTTAGCCATTCTCGCTTTAACCTTTTTCTATCACTGCATTTCTGAGCTGGCACCCTTGCATGGACGCCTGTGAAATGCAACCTTGGACGATTCCTCGGTCGCATATCGACCTCTCGACTCGACTTCTCCAATCGAAAACCGCGAACTTGAATCGGAGGGACTTTGGAAACTAGCACGCGGTCTGTCGGGTGTCAATTCGAGCCGAACCTGTCACCTTTGCACTTCTCGTCGGCGAGATTCGCGGGACATTCGAGCAAATCATAGCGCGGTGAGTCAAGTGGCGGGCTGCAACTTTCGCGTGAGAACCTGAGCTATCCTCCGTTCTCATAGCGTATTACGTGTTTAGTACGCATCGGAATACCGGATTGTCCGGTCTGCGGTCCACGATCGAAAATATCCGACATAAGAGCATGGCAGGATCGGAAGTTGCGCCACGATTGGTGAATTGAGAAACGGCCGCGACGTGTCGCTGAATCGCAGGTCATGCCTCGGCGGTGCGGCGCGAGTGCCGGGTCGGTGTAACATTTGATCGACCCAAACCAGAACGTGTCAGAAACCAGCGCGCGGTCGGACACACCGCGCACGAAAGTCCGTGTCAACGTCGAAGCCGACTGATCCCGGTTGATTGACCCACATTTCCATAAAGGAGCAAAGCATGTCGTCTCGTCACGCCGTTCCCCTCGCACTAGGCCTTGCGCTCGTCACGACCTCCGTCGTGCGCGCCGATGGGCCGCCCGCACCGGCCGCCCCACCGGCGGCGGCAAACAAGCCGGCCCCCGAGAAGCCGAAGCCGGATTTTCCGCCTTTCGATGAAGTGATGAAGGAATTCACACAGATTCCAACGGCCGAAACGCCGTTCATCACCCTGTGGCACAACAAGAAGACCGATTCGCTTCGAGCCCAGATTCCTGCCGGGCTGGTCGGTCAGCAGTTCCTCGTGGCGACGAGTATGTCCGGCGGTCCCGTCGCGACCGGCTTCCAGCTCGATCATTTCCTCGCCTACTTCGAAAGAATGAACAAAGACCTGGTGCTCATGCAGGTCGATCCCCGCTATGTCGAAGGCGCCGGCAACGTGATGGCGGACGTCATCAAGCGAAGCTACGGCGGCGACATCATCATGCGGAAGATTCCGATCATCACGATGAACGGCGGCGATCCGGTCATCGATCTCGACGCCCTGTTCAAAGGCGATTTCTCGGGCATCGGCGGTTGGATGGGCGGCGGCATCAGCCCCGATCTCAGCAAATGGTCCAAGATGAAGGCCTTCCCCGAAAACGTCGAACTCTCGGTAGACCTGGCATTCATGAATCGCGACGGCGGCAAACGCATGCGATTCCACTACAGCCTGTCCAAGGTTCCCGAATCGGCCAACGGCTACCAGCCGCGCGCTTCGGATGATCGAATCGGCTACTTCCTGACGGTCCGAAAGGACTGGGCGAAGGAGCACAATGCGACGACGCTGTTCAATCGATACATCAACCGATGGCGACTCGAAAAGCGCGATCCGACGGCCGAACTCTCCGCTCCGAAGACGCCGATCGTCTGGTACATCGAAAAAACCGTGCCGCTGAAGTACCGGCGCTGGGCGAAGGAAGGCATACTCGAATGGAACAAGGCGTTCGAGAAGTGCGGTTTCCTTGATGCAATCGAAGTCATTCAACAGGAAGATTACGATCCGCGCACAAAGGACCTTGACCCCGAGGATGTGCGGTACAACTTCTTCCGCTGGATCGTCACCGGCCGCGCCTTCGCGATGGGCCCGTCGCGTGCACATCCTCTCACCGGACAGATCTTCGACGCCGACATCGTATTCGATGATTCGATGGCCCGATCCTATGTCATGAGCTATGACCGCCTGACCGGTGGTGAAGAGAAGTGGGAAGCGTTCAATCCTTACCTGGAGGACTTCTATCAGAACTTTCCGCAGTTCCAGTATCGCTCCCCCCGCCAGAATCTCCTGCCGAATGTGACCGTGCAGGACGATCCGGATACCAAATTCCTCCACGCACTCATGCGACGAATGCAGGAGCGCGGTCAACCGATGTGCGAATGTGCATCGGGCATGGCACATCAGCTTCAGTTCGCCGGTCTGGCGATGGAGGCCTCGGGTCTCGGTCGAAACAGCGATGAATTCATCGGCCAGATCATCAAGGAAGTCGTGATGCACGAAGTGGGCCATTGCCTGGGACTGCGGCACAACTTCAAGGCCAGTACATGGCTCCCAATGAAGGAGATCGCCAGCAGTTCGGTCACGGAAGCCAATGTGGGGTCCGTCATGGACTACAACCCCGCGATCATCTCTCCCCGAGGACAGCAGCAAGGCAACTTCACCACCCGCACGATCGGCCCCTACGACTATTGGGCGATCGAGTATGGCTATCGCACCGTCGGCAAGCCCTATTCCGATGAGAAAGAGATGTTGTCGAAGATTGCATCGCGCGTGGCGGAGGCCGGTCTGGACTATGCGACCGACGAAGACACGATGGGATTCCTTTCTCCGGATCCTTACTCCAATCGGTTTGACATGGGTAAGGATGTGGTCGCCTACGCCGAATCTCAGATCAAGCTCATCAACAGCCTCCTCGAGGATGTCAGCAAGTGGGCTGTGAAGGATGGCGAAAGCTACACCCGGCTACGACGAGCATTCACCTCCATCATGGGACAGAAGGCGCGGTCGGTCGGATTCGTTGCTCGGTTCCCGGGCGGCCAGGTCATCAACCGGGACCACAAGTCGGACCCGAATGCCCGCACACCTGTGACGGTTGTTCCGGCGAAGGAACAGCGTGATGCGCTGCGATTCGTCTGCGAAAACGTCTTTGCCGAGAATTCCTACGAATTCGATCCTGAATTGCTCAGTCACCTTGCACCCGGACGCTATGGCCACTGGGATTCGGACGAATACGACTTCTTCGTGGATTTCAATGTCCACGACTACGTCGCTGCCGCGCAGTTCGAAGTGCTTTCCACGATGATGAATCCGTTCACCATCGGCCGCATCCATGACAACCAGGTGAAGTTCCCCAAGGGCGACGAAGTGTACTCGCTGGCCGAGCACATTAACGGCATCACCGACTCGATCTGGTCCGAGTTGAACGATACCCGCCGCGAGGGCTCGGATGCGAAACCCTTCATCAACAGCTTCCGTCGGAATCTTCAGCGGAATCATGTCCAGCAGTTGCTCGACAACGTCCTGAGCGACCCGGGCGGCATGGTACCCGCCGACGCGAATGCCATTTCGCGACTGACCGCGGCGAAGCTTTCCAAGCAGATCGGCGAAACGCTGAAAAACGCCAAGCTCGACGTCGCGACAGAAGCGCACCTCACGGACGTCAGGACCCGTATCGACAAGGCCCTCGAAGCGAATTACAGCCTCGGCGGCGGCTACGGTGGCGGAATGGGCTTCCTGTTCTTCCGGCCGGCCGAAAAGAAGCAAGGCGAGGAATCGCCGCGCCCGATTCCGGTGCTCCCCAATCGATGAGGACCGGATTGGAACCCTGAATTCCGATTCCGAAGCGGATTCGGTCCGCGACCGGGATCGCAGCCAGATGAGTCAAGACGAAGGCCCCGATGTGACAACGCACGGGGCCTTTGTCATGCGCGGACCGTCGACTGGACGCGGGCCGCTTCACAGAACAGGCTTCCGCGGATAAAAAAATACGGAACCAATCCACGAGGTATCCAATGACTGTGCTCGAAAACAATCCAATCGCATGGAAAAGACGTTTCAATATTCTGGTGGCGTGTCTCGCGGTCCCGCTCATTTCAGCGTGCAAGCCGGAATCAGCGCCAAAGTCCGCGCCGAGGAGCACTGAAGGTGGGCCGATCGCATCGACCAATGAGCCGACGCCAATCGCCGATCAGTATTCAGACGTCGCGAATCGAATCATCGAAGCCACCCTGGCCCGAAATGACGCATACGAAAAAATGAGGCAGATCTGCGACGGAATCGGCCACCGCCTGAGTGGATCGCCACAGCTTGCACGCGCGATCGAGTGGGCGGCCGACTCCATGAAGGCGGATGGACAGGAAAACGTTCGCACCGAACCCGTGATGGTGCCGAAATGGGTGCGAGGTCGTGAAGCAGCCGTCATGATCGCACCGCGCGAATATGATCTGCACATGCTGGGCCTGGGTATGTCGGTCGGGACACCGCCGGAAGGTTTAACGGCCAGTGTGGTCAGTGTCCGCGATGAGGAAGAGTTTGAAGCGTTAGGCGAAAGTGTTCGTGGCAAGATTGTGCTGTTCAACAACCTCATGCCAGAGTATGACCCCGAGCGCGGCGCCGGATACGGAACGGCTGTTCGTTTTCGCAGTCGGGGACCGTCCATGGCATCTCGACGCGGTGCGGTCGCATGCTTCGTACGCAGCGTGACAGCCCGGAGCCTGCGCTCACCGCACACCGGTGCCACCCGATATGAAGAGGGCACGACTCCGATTCCAGCGGCCGCGATCTCCACGGAAGACGCCGACATGATCTCTCGCCTGACGGCAGCCGGTGAGGATGTCCGGGTGCTGCTCAAGATGGAGGCGCGCGACGAAGGCATGTCGCCGTCAGCCAATGTCGTCGGAGAACTGCGGGGTCGCGAATTACCCGACGAGGTGCTCGTCATCGGAGGCCATATCGACTCGTGGGATACCGGTCATGGGGCACACGACGATGCGGGCGGTTGCGTCGTCGCGATGGAGGCCATCAACGTGCTGCGCAAGCTTAACCTGCGGCCGCGGCGCACGATTCGCGTCGTGCTTTGGACTAACGAGGAGAACGGGCTGGCCGGCGGCCGACAATATGCGATCGATCACGCGAACGAATTGCCGAACCATGTCGGGGCGATCGAAATGGATTCAGGCGTCTTCACCCCGCACGGCCTGGGCGTAGACTGTTCAGATGAGTCGCGACGTGCCAAGGCTGCGGCACAGCTTCGCGACATCCTGAGCCTGCTGGCCCGGTTCGGACCAATGCGGGCCACTGAGGGCGGCGGCGGCGCTGACATCGGGCCGATGAAACCCGCGGGCGTCCTGCTCATGGGGTTTGACGTCGCCGGCGACCGCTACTTTGACTATCACCATTCACACGCAGATACGCTGGACAAGGTGGATCCGCGTGACCTCTCGGAGTGTGTCGCGGCGATGGCAACGATTTCCTATATCATCGCAGACATGCCACAGCGACTCGGCGAGTAATTCCCGATTAACCGTCGAGCGAACTCAGGCCGTAAGCGGTGTGCTGGGCGTTCGCGCGGGTTGCTTGATGGTCGATTCCTCGGACACGGTGGATTCTTCGACCAACGCACCGGTCATGCCATCTCCGTTTCCATTGGCAGCGGCATTCGCCAGATGCGAGCCGTTCGAATCGTCGGCACTCACGCTGTCGATTCCAGAACACGGCCGGACGAGGGCAATCGGATCGTCCACGGTGTCAGTCGCGAGGACGCTCATTTCCGATTCGCGCAGGGCGGCCTGGAATGCCTCGGCGTTCACAAACGCCGACGAGGGGAGGCGCTTCGCGGCTGAAGTTCGCAGCAGGGTTCTACCAAACGCCGCATCCTGTGTCAGTGAGTAAATGAGGTTATCCGCACCGACATTTGTCGGCTTCGTGACCGCTTGACCGCCAAAGTAGGCGAACGCATGGATTAGATCCGCCAACGAATCAACCGCGAGCGGCCTGTCGCCCTGCCAGATGAAAAGGTAGTCGTTGCAGCAGGACGCGATCTCCTCTGCGATGGCCCCGGACAAAGACTCCGGCGACGCCGATACGACTCTCCCGGGCAAGGACGCAGGTAGACTCGAGTCGGTGACAATCCAGGTCGGCTCGATATTGAGATACGACGCCGCCTCGATGAACGCCCGACCGCGTGCCATATCGGATTCGGACGTAACGGGGAAAATCGCCGCGACGGTCGGGGCATCCACCCGACCACTCATCCCGAGCATCGTCAGAACCTCGGCGAACCGATGGGCATAGGTGTGGTCGGTCATCATTCTGCGAATGGCGCGAACGCTGGTACGGTTTCGAAGCTCATGCGTAGTAAGCAGGTCGCGAAGGTAGTCGCGCGTCTGCCCGGCCGTTCGGGAGAGAAAGACGCAATCGTTGCCGATCAGGTGTTCTAGTGACGGGGCATAGGCACTGACGACATTTGTGCCGCACGCGAGAATCTCGAAAACACGGCGCGAGCACATCGTGGGACTGTTGCGTACCGAGTTCACATTCAAAAACACATGATAGCGCTTGTATGCGTCGAGCATCTGCTCATACGGCAGGCCGCCTCGAATGCAATCCTGGTACTCCGGCGGATAAAGATAATTCTGCCAGCCGGGGCCGTCGTAGCCGTGCATCCGGTCATAGATGTGAAGGCCGAATTCGATCGCGGGCTGGAGCACGAGGCGCGCGTCGTCCGCGCGGCCGTCATGTTTGTTGGCGTACCAGGTGCCTGCGAAACAGACATTACCCAGATCGCCACCGCGACGGGCAATGGGATTATGAATCCGTGGCTGCGCAGCAAAGGGAAGAACGCCGATTCGACGGTGACCGGCGGCCTTCGCATAGCGTTCGATGCAGTCCGAATCGGTGGTGAGTATGTAGTCGAACCAGATGGCGGACCCGATAAAGTGCTGGTAGTTGGCGGGGTCCTCCTTGTTCCAGAACACGGTCGGGATGTTCTTCGCGCGGCAATGATCAACAAGCGATTTGAGCGGTCCGTCGCGTTCGCGTCGATCCGTCGAGACCAGGTGCCGCCATTGCTCGCCAATCCCCTTCCATGCGGATTCGACAAAGAGTATCTCAGGCTGGAACTCCTCAATCTGCCGCTGCCAGTCCTGGGGAAGAATCTGTTTCCAATCCGCCTCGGGCGCGAAGCACTCGTGAGAAAACTCGTCCAGAACGCATGCGACGCGCACGTCACGCCGAGGCTGCGGCGCCATTCGGCGAGATACCTCGACGATGTCGCTGACCACATGGGGCGCGGGGGTCGATTTTTCAGCCGGACTAGGGGCCTTTGATTCCAGTGCAATCGACGGCATAGTCATCGGCGAGTGGCCCAGTCGCTTGCGCTCGGCGCGGCGCTTAAGACCGTCGAACAACAGCCCGATAAGTCGGAACGGCAGCTTGATCGTGTCCAATGAAGGGCGGAGTGCCAGAATAAAGGCATGCCCGATGCGCCAGCGCACCGATCCGAGCAGATCATGCAACTGTGCCTGGGAATGCAGGAATCGCCCCCGCTCAACGCGATGCTGCTCCTTCGCACGCTCGAGCTTCTGTCTGAAGTCCTCGGAGGACTCACGCAGCTTCTTCATCGCCGCTTTAAGCGAGGCCGCCTCGGTCCGGCGGCTGGCGGCCAGCGCTCGCAAGGACGCGGTCGAATAGTTCAATCGATCAACCTTGAGACGCAAGGCCCGGTTCTGCCGCTCGCTCCGAGCGATCTGACGGCTCAAATACCGAACCTGCTTCCCGAGGTCGTTGTTGACCGCCTCCAGCTTCTCAATTCGAAGGAACGACGAGCCATTCAGTTTGTTCTGAATCGTCCGAAGCCCGCTCTGCATTTGATGTAGCTGCCGATGCAGGCTTTCCACTGTCTGCCGCTGGCCGGCCTCAACCTGCTCGACCTGTGAGGCGATGACGTTTAACTGCTCCGCCAATTTCGGGCCGGCGCCGGAGCCTGACATCAGCGCTTCACGCTCCGCCCCGACCGGCGCAGCAGCAGTCATGCCGCCGCGCGGGATCGCCAGCGATCGGCGCGTTCGATACTCAAACGGTGTCGGCCACACCCTGGATCGATAGACGCCGTCCGCATGCACGAGGCTTGCACGCGCAGCATCATGAAGATAGCGGAATTCGACCGTTTGCTCGCCGATGGACAGATTGCAAACCAGCTCGTGCCCATTCCAGTTCGACTGACCCGAGACGGATTTTGCATTTCGCTCATCCGGATCCAGCACGAATGCCGTCACAAACGCCGGCGCGGCGCCGCGCGACCGTGAATGCACGGCGTCAGTCGGCTCGAACTCGCCATGGCGTCGTGAGACCCAGCCGATGAGCGGGTCACTCCGACCACGAATTACGCACGGCGCGCCCGCGTCCGCCTGCAATTGAAACATGCGCACCAACGGCGTCGGACCGCTGGAGTCGATCGGGGTCGCACGAATTTCGCAACTGTCGCCGAATGCCTCCACCCGCCATTCTGGAGAGAAGAGAAACTGCTGCGTGGCCGTGATCTCATCGCTCGAATTCAGCCGATCAAA
Organism: Phycisphaerae bacterium; assembly: GCA_019636475.1. Taxonomy (NCBI): domain Bacteria; kingdom Pseudomonadati; phylum Planctomycetota; class Phycisphaerae; species Phycisphaerae bacterium. The sequence goes on along the minus strand of JAHBXN010000004.1, from coordinate 373,640 downwards.
GACGACCAGCACATTGGGCCGAAAGTAAAGCAGTAAGCGACGGCACTCCACATTTCGATAGAGATAGTGGACCGCGTCAACACCGACAAGATTCCTGCCTGTAAAAGTCGATGTGATGCCCGACTTCCCGATGTTCAGCCGCCGGGTATCGGTATCGGCCTGATCGACGATTACCACGTTGTGACCGAATACCGACTCGCAGTAGCGTCGATGCGGATCGGCATAATTGTAGGAATGGCGACCGGCGTCAGTCAGGATTTCGCGACCAAAAGCAAAGAGCGTGAATGAAAGGTCATCATGATGCTTGTGCGTCCGCGTGTTGAATGCGGCAGTGAAATAGCAATGAATCGAATCGCACAATGCCTCGCGGTCCCATCGCTCGCGTATGATCGCGCAGCCGTCCGTCGGAAGGATCAGATGAGTCGATGTCGGTGCTGCACCCTCGCTCCCGCCCGTCAGCGCGTAGAGCGCGTGTTCACCGTGGGAGGGATTGCGGCGCAAATACTCCACGAGTTCATCACTGCGATCGGACACCGAATCTCCGATGGGCGGCCACGTCCCGTCAGGCCGGACGGAAAACGCGATCTTTTCAGCGAGGCTCTCGATCGCGTGAGTAATTTCGTCGTGCGGCCGGCCGTGTGCGGCCAGAAAGTCTCGCGTCTGCGAGAGCATCAGGCAGACGGCGCCCTCGTAATTTGGCGAATGCTCGAAAAAAATGCCCTCCAGCGAGATGGCAGCGCGAACCTGTTCAAGCAAACGCGACCAGGCAAGTTGTCGCCAGGCCTCCGATTCGGGCCATTGCGGCACCAGAATCGCCAGTTCAAGCAGCGCGCGATCCTGTTCGATACCATGATTGTGTCGAAGCCGATAGACATGCGGTTCTGTCAGCAATGCGCCGTGGTGATACAGCGCACCCAGCAGTCGACGGGCGGCCGGTATGTCCATCGCATGGGACCGCCGCCATGATTCGGCAAATTCGAGCAGGACGAGCGTCCGCTGGGCGATGGCATGGTCGTGCCATGCCATCGGGTGTTCGCGCCCTTCGTGGATGAACGACTGAATCCATGATTCGACAATTGCCGCGGCCCGATCGAGGTAGGCGAGGCTGCCGCCCATTCTGTGGGCCTGCACAAGGTAACTGACGTGCAGCAGCGAATGATGCCACATCTGCCAGTTCCGGTCGCCAAGCGGATCCTCGTCCCAGGTGAAGGGCGAGGGCAAAGTCACTGCCGGGTGATGATGCAGGCGATATGTGTTCTGATGGAGGATGTCGTCGCAAAGTTCAATCACCGGCGACGGCGGCCGGAAAGCATGGATTACGGCGCGCGACGGCGCCTCCAGCCATTCGGAGATCTGAAGATCGCCGAGCAACCGGCTCCATGCTCCACTGACGAAAGCCATCCCGTTCCTCCGTCCCTGCGTGGCGTTAACGATCCATCCGCCGGCCCGGGTGTCGTCGAATGACGACCGACGCTGGCGGAGGCCGCCGTGGTCGATTCGCGCCGCCGGACGGGGCCTTTCCGCCATGTGATCGGATGGCTCGGACATCAATGCTTAAAATTCGGTTCGGCGGACTCTCGAATGTGCTGGACACCGCCTCCGATTCTATAACTGGGCGGCATGTCGGGCAACACTCAATGGCAGGCGCCACGGCGCCGGATGGGAGCGAGTGAATATTCCGGAAAAAGATGGGCGGCCGTTGCCATCACTTTGGACCATCGAGCACTGGCGAATCATCACCACCTGACCTATCCTGTTTTCCGCAATCCTATGACCGGCGACTCCACCAACCCATCGGACCTCATCGTGCCGACTGAGCCGCAATCGGCTTCCACGAGTCCGTCGCCACGCACCCTTGAACAACTGCTTGATGAGGTTGAGACCCATCTGTCCAGCCCTGCACCGACTGCTGACAAACCCGAAGTGGGGTCGCTCAGAAACTGGCTGGAGTCGATCTATCGCGGTGAGAACTGGCCGGCGAAGTCCCCCGACATGTCGAGTTTGTCAATCAACTGGGCCACCGCACGATTGCTGCTGCGCGACATCGCCGTGCAAGCGCGTGAGCTGGATGCGTCCGCTGCCCAATCGGCCTCCGGCGCGATGCAGACCGACCGCATTCGGATCCTCCTGCGAAGCCTGGCGATCTACTGCGCGCTCGCGGCATTGAACAGTAACAAATCCGACGCAACCGACGGCTCGTCAACAACGCAGCGTTATGAACTGTCTTCCCACGACAAACATACGGCGCTGATCCGGTTCATCGAGGGTTGGCGTTCGGCAAACGGTTCCAGATCGGTCCCCGGTTTTGTACAGATCGCACTCGAAGATCCTGAGTGTCTGACGGGCCAGATATCGCGTCGTGCGTGCTACTACGACATGCTGGATTTCATCACGTCCGGTGCGAACGCCGCGAAAACAACTTGTCCGGCATTCATCCGCCGTTTTCTTCTGCCTCCCGTCATCGTGGCTCAGAATGCATGGGTCCGATTCCTGATTCGCTTTCATCGAAGGCAGGCGACCTTGCGAGAGGGCATCTCGACCGCGCTGCGCGCGGGTTTCTCCAAAGGCGGCAATTCGCTGCGTCGCGAGTTCTGGGCGCTTCGAGGGATTGACTTCGCAGCCTATCCCGGCGACACGATCGGCGTGATCGGTCGCAACGGTTCGGGCAAGACCACGCTGCTGAAATCCCTTGCTGGCATTCTCACGCCGGATCGCGGGCGTATCGCCGTCAAAGGCAAGGTCGGATGCCTTCTGAGCTTTGGCGTGGGATTCAACTCTCAGCTCAGCGGGCGCGAGAATATATTCCTGAACGGCTCGATACTGGGTCTGTCAGAGCGGGAGATCGCTCAGCGCCTCGATCAGATCATTGCATTCAGCGAATTGGGCGAATTCATCGACGCCCCCGTGCGCACGTATTCCGCCGGAATGCGTGGAAGGCTTGGGTTCTCGATCGCGGTAAACATCGATCCCGATGTACTCATCCTCGATGAGGTTCTGACGGTGGGTGACGATTACTTTCAGAAAAAAGCCGGCTCGATTCTCGATCGCTTCCAGAAGGCAAACAAAACGGTCGTGATCGCGAGCCACAGCATGGACCTTATCCGACAGGTTGCGACGCGCGCGATCTGGATCGACGAAGGTCGCATTCGCATGAGCGGCGAAACCACACCGGTGACGCGAGCGTATGTCGCCGAATGCCGTCGGCTCCGGGAACTTTCCCGAGGCAAATCCATGGCCGCAAAGGGCAGTGACTCGAACGAATTCGACAATCCGGGCGCCAAGGACCTCGAAGACCCTGATTGATCGCCAACCTCGTTGAGGCCGGGCTGTCATGGATAGAGTAAACTTCGGTGAGCGCGGTGGATCGGATGCCTGTTCCGGCGGGTCGATTTGGAATGGTCCGACAATTGAAATCTATAGAACCCATGACAAGGCGGTACTTATGACGCGTAAAAAAATACCCCAGCGGCTTGAACGCGAGTATTTGCCGGCAAATCAGGATATTCATCGTCTCAACGCCGATACCGCGGCCGCCCGGCAGCGCCGCGGGAACAGCTCCGCGCTTCTGTGGGTCGCGCTCGCGGCGGTGGCCGCTGAGAAGGTCGAAACCCCGACGGTCCAGGCTGGAGAGCGGCAGCGAATGGCGATTTCCTATCTGCTCGCGCCGTCACGCCCGCCACCGGAATATGTCAGAACCGTGGCAGTCATGGATGTCGGTGTTGAGTGCGACGAGGAGCGCCGCGATGCGCGCGAGCGAAAGTGGCAACAGATCGCCGCGGACATGATCGAGTCCATGGTGCAAAGCGGCTCCAATGAGACCGGAGGCAATCCGGCAATCGGTGCGTTGAGAGTCGTTGACCGGCGTTCGACGCGGCCGATTCTGGCCGAGAAGGATATGCAGCTCGTCGGCATCGTGGAAGGCGATTCCGCGGCGACAGCCGGCAAATTGCTCGCCGTCGACGCGCTGATCATGAGCCGAATCAAGATCTCCATCGACTACAGGCGAACGCGAACAACAAAGGTCGACTGGGGCGGAATTCTCGGGGGCGGGCCCGCCGGGCCGCCTCGCCAGTATCGGAGCCCCTACCATCGAGGGCCGAACAATCCCTATCGCGCTCGGCCAATGCCGGTTCGAGGCGGGCCGGAATTCCCGCGCAAGACAATCGAGGAGATCTGCCGCGATTTGACCGTCCAGTGTTCATACACGCTCGTCGATGCCCGAACCGGAGAAGCCCTGGTTCGGCACACGCCGCCAGTTTTCCAGAAGCGCGACAAATCGAAACCGCAATTCATGTTTGGCAGCCGGATGGACGCAGCGGACCTCGACCCCGTTGACCATTTCATCGGCGAGTTGATTGAGCGGGCGTCGCGCGAGTTCGTCAGCATGATCGCGCCGGTTCGCGCAACTTACATCTATCCCGTGGAGATTCGCGGCAAGGATGCGGAGCCGGCCATTCGGATGATGCGGGCCGACGACTATGACGGCGCTATCCGGGTTCTCGAACGAGCCTATGAGAAGAAACAAAAGGAAACGGACTTGCTGTTCACTCTTGGCCTGATCCACGAAATGATCGGCGACCGCACACGAGCGCTTGATATCTACCGGCAGTGCGTCAGCGCGCGAAAGGTCGACGAGGACAAGCTGGAGACTTATATCGCCGCCAAGGATCGCCTCAACGCCCACATGGATCGAATCATTCCGATCCAGGATCGGCGACTGTCCGGCGGCCTCCTTAGTGCCAGCGACGACGGCGACGGCAATGACAAGGATAAGAAGAAGCGAAAGAGCAAAGACAAGGATGATGATGATGACGACTAACTTCCGCCGGCCTGAAGTCGCCTGATGCAGGCGACGATTTCACTGCATTCCTCTTCGCCGAGCGTTCTGACATCAAACAGGATCGCTCCGCGTTTCACGCGTGCCAAAATGCTTGGCTCGCCGACGCGAAGCGCCCGGGCCGTCGCATCGATACCGGCTCGCGCCGGTTTCCATCGGACGGTCATCGTTCGCAGGGGCCAGGCCGGGAGCGATCCGCCTCCGGCATAGCTTGAATCCTCTCGAACCTCCACCGAATCCCCGGGAACGACCTCCATCAGTGATCGAGCCAGATTCTCCGCGCGGTTCGTCAGCGATTCCATGCTTTCACTGAGCATCGCAAGCAACGGAATTCGGCGCCTCGCCACCGCCTGATCGTGGTACAGTTCAAGCACGGCTTCCAGCGCAGCCAGCGTCAGCTTCCCGACACGAAGCGCCCGCGCCATCGGATCACGCCGCAATCGCTCAATGAACCGGCGTCGGCCCAGCAGGATGCCGGCCTGCGGCCCCCCAAGGAGCTTGTCACCGCTGAACGCCACGATGTCCGCGCCGCAGCGAAGGCTCGCCGCGGCCGTTGGCTCTTGCGCCTCAGCCCAGATCGCGTCATCGTTCAATGCTCCGCTCCCGAGATCGTCGAACAATGGAAGCTTCCGGCGATGAGCCAGCTTCGCCAGATCGGCGATCGCCGGACATTCCGAGAAGCCCACGACGCGATAATTGCTCGTATGCACGTGCATCAGCATCGCCGTACGCTCATTGATCGCAGATTCGTAATCCCGCAGATGAGTCTTGTTGGTCGTGCCGACTTCGCGCAGTGTCACGCCGCCAGCCGACATGACATCCGGCAATCGATACGATCCGCCGATTTCGATCAGTTGCCCGCGAGAGACGACGACCTCCCGCCCATGGGCGATCGCCCGAATCGTCAGCACGGTCGCCGCCGCATTGTTATTAACGACCAGCGCCGCCTCGGCGCCCGTCAACTCGCGCAGCAGCTCCTCAACGTAACCGCCCCGCAGGCCGCGCTCTCCCGATTCGATGTCAATCTCGAGACTGCAATAGCCGGCGGCCACGCATGCAATGCGGTCAATCGCCTCTCGCGGCAGCACGCTGCGGCCAAGTCCCGTGTGAAGCGCGATGCCGGTCGCATTGATGACGCGGGAAAGCCGTCGCGCGCGACGGGTCGCAATGCGCGCCCATGCAGCCCGTATCAGGTCCGCCACCGATGTGACAGCGGCATCCTTCGCGGTAGCCGACGAGGTCAGCCTCGCGCGTAACTCAGCGACCGTTTCGCGAAGCGCGCAGGTCGCGACGGCCGGCGGCACATTCGCCCACTGCGGGTCAGCCGCGACGGCGCTCAGCAGATCGGTCATTGATGGAATGCGCGATAAACGCGAGGAGCGGTTATTTTTTTTGTCCGCTCGCGCAAGCCGTGCCGGCCTCGCCTTCGATGAATTCGACTTGCGCATCGTCTTCTTTCGTCGAGGCGTCATGTTCCACCCACCCATTCCCGTTCATCCCCGACTCGCCGCGTCAACTGCAATCGATCGAGATGTTCGAGGAGCGGCTGAACGACACGCCGTGTCAGTCCCAGCCGATCGCGGACGTCCGCCAGCTTGAACCGCTTATTCTTCGCGCTGAGTTCCCGTACAGCGTCCCGAAACCGTACAAACGCGGCGGTGGAAATAAACGCGCCGGCTCCGTACATGATCAGCCCCGGTTCGGTCTTGGCCAGGTCTTCGAGCGCCCGCGCCCGCTGCCGGGACAGCGGTGCGATCGTCCTTAGTTTGCTCCACTCCGGTGGATCGAAGCCGGCCTCCCCGATCTCCTTGACCAGTTGTGCCATAATTGCGGCATCTTCCGCGGACAGCGCGGGACGAAAATCGCGGTGCGCCGCATAAGGGCCGCGAATGGCAATGATGCCGGCTGCTTCCATCCGAGAGACAATTTCACGGCCGACGCCGGGCGACGACTTCATGCCGATCCAGCCCGTCAATCGATCCTTCGCCACGCCGGGCTCTCCCGGCCGGAGCGCATGATGTCGCCGCAGGTAGGCCTCGACGCGCCGTTCAATTTCCAGGATGACCTCGCGGTGCACGTCACGTCCGCCGATGGAAACGAGCTCGCCGGCGGCCGATAGTTGCGAAATCATCGCCGGCACGTCTGATGGCTCGACGCCGACTTCGCACGCAAGTCGCAAGGACGACCAAGCCGCGAATCCGGCGCGTCGAACGGCTTCCCGAGTGCGATCCAGCGAATCTGCCGATGCGGCTCGCTGAATCGCCGCAAGCGTGTCCCCATGCATCGGTCGCACCCGTCGACTAACCGGCCGGACAACCTCGCCGCCGCCGATCGTCGTGCGGGCCGACTCATTCCGGATGATGAACCGCTGTCCGAATGCCGCGACGACCGGAGAATGAAAGCGAAGCTGGACAAATCCGGTCCCACCCGGCGCGATCCCATCACAGCCGATCCCGACAAGTCTCGCCATGGCTTCCACCGTGCCAATTGAAACTCGCACATTTGAATGTGAGGCAACCGGCTTCTCATGCCTCGCCAACACCCGAACGCGCGCATCGACATAGCGCGTCGGGCACAAATAACCCGGCGTGGCCAACTCCATGCCGCGCTCGACCGCCGACTTCTCAGCGCCCGTCAGATTGAGCGCCGCGCGCTGTCCGCTGCCCGCCCCATCGACAACGGATCCATGCGATTGCACCTCACGCACACGACAGGTCGCTCCGGCAGGCATCAGCTCCAATACCGCCCCAGGTGCAATCTCCCCGGACAAAACAGAGCCCGTCACAACAGTCCCTCGTCCATGAATCGTGAAGACGCGATCGATGGCCAGGCGAAAAACCGCCGATTTCCGGCGCGGAGCGCTCAGCGTCGTCAAACCGCCGAGCGTCGTGCGAATCGCGTCCAATCCCTCGAGCGTACGGGCCGACGCATCAATCATCGGCCAGTCGGCAAGACAGGTCCCGCGCACCGCATCGGCGATTTGCGCTCGAATGATCCCGAGACGCTCGGCCGACACAAGGTCTTTCTTGGATAGCACGATCAACCCGCGCGGAATTGCCAGAAGCTCAAGGATCTCAATGTGCTCGCGGGTCTGCGGCATCACGCCATCATCGGCCGCAACCACCAGCATTGCGACATCGATACCGTTCGCGCCAGCCACCATCGTGCGAACAAATCGCTCGTGCCCCGGCACATCCACCACGCCGATCTCAATCGACTCGCCATGAGAGGGATCATCGATCGCAAGCCGGGCGAAGCCCAACTCGATGGTCATCCCGCGGACCTTCTCTTCGGGGAGGCGGTCCGGGTCGGTTCCGGTCAGCGCTTTCACCAGCGAAGATTTGCCATGATCGATGTGACCGGCCGTCCCCAGAATGAAAAAGCGTCCTGCCATCGCGGATTTAGAGCCCTGCTTAGCGTCTGCGCGGTCGATGTCGCATTCGGCGGCGGGTGAACGATCATGCGACTTCAGCTTCCTGGGCTGCCCGGCGCTCGTGACCCACGGCCATAAACCGAATATCCTATCGCGGACACGGCGGCTGATCGACGGCACATCGCCGGGAGTTCCGGCCGCCCGTGGGGAAGAGGATTGCAAGGAGCAGCGGTTCGAGTTTCTCACTCGCCCGAACATGCTCCTTGCATCGTCTTGCCCGGCGCTCCGGCGCGGCATGGGTCGCCCACGAATACCCGGGGTAAAAAGCAGGCAAATCAGCCGTGACGCGGATGCGTTGACAGATTGCCGTCAGGTTCACACGATGCACGCCATGAGGCAGAGCTGGCTGATTCCGCTGACGTTGTTCGGGTTTGGAGCGGCAATGGCAAGCCTCTGGCTCTATTTGCGCCTGGCAGACACCGACGCACCGCCCCTCCCCACGGTCGTAAGAATCGACGATCCCTTTGATCTGCCGACACCCACCCCGGAGCGAGTCACTCGAAAATTCGCGAATCCCGCTCAGCCGCGCCCCGATGAAACACGCTCGATCGTTGCCGGCGCTTCGGCGCGTCGCTCCTTGCCGAACCCTCAGCGGGATCAAGTCGCCCCACGAAAATCGATCCCTCGCCGCTTTCGCGACCAAATCTGCGTCGTCCTGGCGGACGCGCAAAAACGCCTGCGTCAGTTCGACGATCAGGTCGTTCAATGGAAAAGTAATATCGAGGGTACCACGGCCTGGCGCGTCGCCGCAGGATGGCATCTGCTGGAAACACCGCGGCCGCAGCGGGCCATCGAATTTTTCGACCGAGCGCTGCGCCACGAGCCACACCACCTCGCCGCCCGTCACGGTCGAGCCGCAGCGCTGATCGCATCGCGCCGACTGACTGAAGCCCGTGAGGCCTACCGCGATCTGCTGAATCAGGAACCCGGCGACGCGACCGCTCATTTCAACCTGGGTGTGATCGAAAGCCGACTTGGCAGGCTGGCCGAATCCGCCGAACATTTTCGCAAAGCGGTGGAGTTGGAGCCTCGCCATGTCCGCGCCTGGTTCAATCTCGCCAGTTTGGCCCAGCGGGACGGACGGCTTGCCGAAGCCCGCCAGGGCTGGGAAGCGTTCACGTCCTTGCAGCCTTCCGTCGCGGCCGGCTGGTTCAACCTGGGCATCGTTTACATGGATTACGGCGATCCGACACAGGCGGCGCGCTGCTTCTCGTTTGTCATCATGATCGATCCGTCTGACGTGGACGGCTACGTCAATCTGGCGGAAGCCTATCGAGCGGAAGGTGACTTTGAGACGGCACTCGGCGTTCTCCAGCAGGCGGATGAGCTCTCACCTTGCGATCCCATCGTGCTGTTCGCGAGGGCTCAGGCTCACAGATCATGTTCGGTGCTTTATCCGGATCAGGCCGAATCGCACCGCAGCGAGGCCGAACGTCTTGAACAGGAGCTTGAACTGATGAGCTCTTCTGGGCATGCCGGCGATTCGTTGGCCGCCGAGTCCGAGTCTGGCTTGTGAAATGTGAACCGGGCCGCGAATGATCGGATTCAAAATCCACAAATCTCACCCATTGGCTTGTCCGGACTTCCTTTTGATTTGAACGGGCTGGAGACGAATTCCGCGATGTACAATTTCCGGCCGTTTCTAAATTTGCCGAATACGGCGCGGGTTGAAATTACTCAGGCATGCGAGTAGGCTCTACCGAACGGAGGACGAGGCGATGGAAGTGCCTGTCGATCTGTCTCGCATCGTGATACAGGACACGAGCGACCAGCAAATCATCTTCCTTCGCGAGCATGGAGGCGAGCGGGAATTCCCTATCGTCATCGGCGACGCGGAAGCACTCGCCATCGATCGTCGTCTGAAGGGCTACAAAAAGGCCCGCCCGATGACGCATGACCTCCTGGCCGACGTGATAGAAAAACTACACGGCGAACTTGAGAAAATAGTAATCAACGACTTGAAAAACCATACGTTTTACGCAACATTGGTCATCCGCATGCAAAGCGGCCTCATCGAGGTCGATTCGCGTCCGTCCGATGCGATTGCATTGGGCGTAGCTAGCGGGACGCCGATTTTCGTGGCAGAACACGTTCTTCGAGAGGTGTGCCGTCAGGCATGATGTTCGGGGCCGCCTTTCGATTTTTCATAGATTGAGCCAGCAAGAAATGAACGCTTCACGCGATCACGATCCATCGTCGAATGGTTTCGCCGCACGACTCGACGCCGCAATGCGCGAGCGGCCAAATGCCGGAACGCGAGTCGGTTTCGCCAAAGCGCCGGGCGTGTTTGATGTCATGGGCGGCATTGGCGAGGACGCAGGTTCCCTCGTCCTCACCGCGACGACCGCCCTCTCACATCACACGGCCGTCTGGCCCATCGCCCGCGACCGCATTCACCTCACCCTACATGCCGACTGCCGCAATAACGAACCGCTCGAGCATGAGATTCCCGCTTCGGCGTTCCTCAATGCCGATGTCGAAAAAATCAAAGCGCTTTGTGCAGATGCCGAGTGGGCCGCGCCGACGCTGCTCGCCATTCATCGCATGATCGCGGATGAAATCGCACCCCCGCCGTCAGCCGGCCTCGCGATCTTCATCGAGCACGATTTCTCAGCCAATGCCGATCTCGGCCGCATGCCTTCGCAGGCCGCGTCCGCTGCCGTGGCCTATCGCGACCTCAACGCGATGGAGATCGACCCGCTGCGCCTCGCCCAGGCTGCGGCTTCCGTCGTCAGCGATTTGCTCAACCTCCACGAACTTCGCAAAACAATGACTGCGATCGTCGCACCCGCCAGACGATCGCTCCTGCAAATGACCTTCCATCCGAATGCAACGTGGGATTTGCTCGAACTGCCCCAGGGAATTGTATTCAAGGCGGTCGCCACCAGGCTCTCTCGCCCGACGACAACGAAGCGCCTCATCGAAACGCGTGTCTGCTCAGAAATGGGGCATCGCGTCATCCAATACCTCCAGAAGCTCGACGGCCAGCCCATCGACGGCCGGCCGACGCGTCTGGCGTCCATCACCCCCAGCGAATTCGTTGAAAAATTCCGGGACCGGATGCCCTCCAAAATCACCCAGCAGCAATTTATGACAAAGTTCGGCGAGGTCCGCGGTCTCACCGAAACTGGCGCGGGACCAAAGGACTATTTCAAGATTCGCTCCAGAGCCGAACACCACATCTACGAAAACCGCCGCGTGCACGACTTCTCAACCAATATTGTTCGTGCCCGGCGGAGTACGTCACCCGAAGCGCTGATCGCCGCGGGCGATCTCATGTACGCCTCACATTGGAGCCACAGTCAACGCTGCGGTATCGGAGGCGTCGAAACGGATCGTCTTGTCAATGCCGTACGCGAGTTGGGCCATGATGCCGGCCTTTTCGGCGCCAAGGTCACCGCCGGCGGTCAAGGCGGAGAAATGGTCGTCCTCATGCGCGATGATCCGGCGGCCGATGCCGCTCTCGCTGATGCGGTCGCAAAGGCGGCGCAGGCATCGGGACAGGCCGTTGCGGTGTTTGAGGCGATGCGAATCGAAACGCCGCGCTCCCAGCCGGCATCTGACGCACATCGGTCCCCCGCTGCGGTCAGCCCTACCTGATACGGCCCCAACCATTCACAAACCCGTTGCATTACCCTTCAGCTCGTTGGGCCCGGTGGGTCACCGCGCGGTTGAATCCCAACTGCTGCGCTTTCATGATGCAGCCGGAGAACCATTGCGCGAATCAGTATCGTCGCCGGGCAGGCTGAACGAAAAAAAACCCGCCGGATGGGCAACCCGCAGGTAATCCGCGACCGACATGATGATCGAGTCCGTCAGGCTCCCGGCGTTGAACGCGATTCTCTCATTATGCGTAATCGACTCATCCACATACAGATCAAATTGCAGTATCGGACGGCCGAACGGCGGAACGCAGCCTGGCGTCAATCCCGTGAGCGCCTTTAATTCGTCGGGGGTGGCAAATCGCGCCTTCTTCGCATTGAAGCGATCGCGAAGGGCCGCCGAATCAAGCTTTCGCGCGGCGCTCATGACGAAAACGAAAAAATGGTCCCCCACCTTCACGACGAGCGCCTTGCCGCCGATTTCGATGGGCTCGCCGCGCGCGCGTGCGGATTCCTCGCTGGTTCGCGTCGGACCATGATGCACTTCGCGAAAGGTGATCCGATTCTCCGTGAGAAAACGGCGTATGGACTGTAGCACGTCGGACATGGTTGCGTTCACTTTCACCCGGTCGGCTTCGCTCGATCAACGCGAATCGGACGAAGGCCCATCCGGATCCGCTGGATCGGTCCAAACGAACAGCAGGACATCCAACATCCGCGCCGTCCACCCGTCTTCATGATGTACCCCAACCTCGGCCTCGATATAATTCAGCTCGCGACCATCCCACAACCCCACATTGCGAAGCGTGTCCGCCAGTCGGCGAGCAGTCATGGGCTAAGAATTCGAAGGAGTCGGCCGGTGCGGCCCCGTTTTCGACTGTCCGGGTGCAAGTGATACCGCCAGGTGCACCAATTCCGCGATTGAACCCACACCAATTTTTCGCATGCTGTTGGCGCGATGAACGTCGACGGTCTTGGGGCTCAGCGAAAGGTGATATGCAATTTCCTTCGTGCTCTTGCCGGCCACGAGAAGATCGACCACCTCGCGTTCGCGAGCACTGAGCTTTGAAAACCGGCGCTCGGCCTCTACGACAACCTCTCGAACGCGCCGATTTTCCGCGTCACGCGCCAACGCGCGATCAATCGATTCCAGCAACTCGGCCGGACGAAACGGCTTCGTCACGAAGTCCACGACGCCCGACTTGAATGCGTTCCGCGCCATCTCGATGTCACCAGCGCCTGTAATAATGATGATCGGAATGTCAATCCGGCGGACGCGTAGTTCGTGCTGAAGCTCCAGCCCGCTCATTCCCGGGAGCTGAATGTCAAGAATAAGGCACCCAGCGGCCCCTGGCTTGAATGCATCGAGAAATTCCTGAGCGCGCTCGAATCCGACCGACGCCAGCCCGCGTGTCGCGACAATCTGGCCGAGGAGTGCGCGAATGTCGGCATCATCGTCCACGAAAAACACGGTAGGCTTTGGCGAAATGTGCTCACTCATATTGATCGAATGCTATTGCTCAGGCCTCTCGATCAGTGCCCGGAAACAAGCGCGACCCGGTGACCGTGATTGAACCCGATGTCAGCGACACGACTCGATGCGACACGACGACCAGTCGCTCCGGTGGACCAGAATCAGTCCAATTAGTCGCATGGACCCTCGCAGTCCGCGAAGAACCCGATTTGAATCCGATCGTCGCACCGGACACATCGCCTGACGCCCGCAACCCCCCTCATCATAATCTGGCCCGATCCGAATGAAAACAGGATTCCGCGACCCGATCAATTGAATTCGACCAGGCAGCCGGAGCGCGGCTCGCCATTTAGCCAAATCGAAACGCCAGGCCGCGCGATTGCGGGATCCGTCGCTTCTCAAATCACAGGAAGACGCTGAAGCAACGAACGAGAAGCAATCGTGATGTGTCAGGCTCTTGTCTCGAAATTGAGACAAACTGTCGCTGTCGCCGCCGCGACCGATGCGCCGGTCGTCGGAACAGCGCCCGGTCCACGCGCGGCCTCACTGCTCGAAGAATTGGTAGTCGATTCGGAAGCCGCCGGGTGCGGCCCCGTCGGGCTCGAACGTGAAGACAAGCAGGCCCGTGCCGGTCTGTTGCCGAATGTCGTTTCGGGCACAGGTGTAGTCAACACCAACCAGCTTGACGCTGCCGGTCGCCGTTCCCTCCGTCGGCTCCGCCTCCAAGGGATCCCCCAGCGCAGCCCCCGAGAAATTCACGCCGACAATCAACGCGCGCTCATCAATGATGTTCACCTGCGGGCTGTTGCGATTCTCCTTGATCAACCGGATGAGTTCCGCGCCGCCGACCGAAAAGGTCCGACGGCAAGGCTGAGTGAACGTCGTACTCGTTGAGTTTGCTTCGAGCCGAACCTGCCCGATATTGGTCGGAATCGTCTCTTGATTTAGCTGGTCGTAGCTGCCGAAGGTGAAAATCGCACGAAAGTTCGTGTTGTTGATGAACGCGATGCGGAGTACCCGCGGAATAATCTGTCCGCCAGGCCCCAGATCAGAAGTTGCGGACGTCAGGTTCCCGATTGCGTCGAGACCGCACGAAGTCGCGCCCACTGCAAGAAGCCCGCAACTCACCGACGCCGCGATGCATGTTCCAAACGAGCGAAAAACGCGACGCACCCGGCTTGAACGAGCATCGACCGGAGCGCCGTCGCCCAATGGCGTTTCATGTCTGACAAGGGACGAATTCGAGGAAGCATCAACTGGGCTGCGAAAATTCACCATGTCTCGAAAGACTCCGATTGAGCGAGGGGACATCCGAACGGCCGAATCGCCGCGACTCGTGACCCGGCGCGCCCGTCAACTAACTCAATCGGCACGAATCGGCAGCTCCGTCAAGTCAGCAGCGTCAAGTCAGCAGCGTAAAACCACGACGGGTTTTGCCGCAATTCCAACCCGCGCAGGAATTGCCGAATGGCCCGGCCGCTCCGCCGGTTCTCCCGCCCCACCCAGATTGTGGCGGAATGCGCCTTCTGTCTCACAGACGGCGATCGATCGCCTGGAAGAGTGATTCGGCGATCTGATTCAGGGTCTGGCCGGAACGGCCGATTCGTTCATCCTCGACGAAGAAAGTCGGCGTAACTTGCACACCGAGCGCGTCGCCGGACGTGCGATCCTCGTTCACGCGAAGGATTTCCGAATCTCCGGCGATGCAGTCGTCATAGGCATCGAGATCGATGCCAAGCGAATCCGCGATTTCGCGAGCGCGTGCATCCGACAAATCCGACTGATCCGAGAAAATCTCCTTAACATACGCGAAAAAGGCGCTTTCGCTCTCGTTCGCGATGCACTCACCCGCTTCGGCGAGCGGAATCGCGCGGGGGTGCGAGTTCAGCGGATAATGCCGGTAGACATAGCGAATTTTGCCGGTATCGACGTAATCAGAAACCAGCCGATCGAAGTGATTTCGTGCAAATGACCCGCAGGCAGGACACTGCAAATCGGCATATTCCACGACCGTGATTGTCGGCGTCGCACCGTTCGCAACGAGGATATGATCTCGCGAGGCATCGACATTCGGCTTCTGTCCCGTGCTGTTGTTGTTATTGTTATTGTTTCCCGACGGGCCACCATTGCACGACGCACTGTCCATGCCTGACACGACGAAGAATCCCAACGCCGCGAAGGTTAGCCTTGCGAACGAGCCGACCCAACGGCGTGCAATCATATTCCGGCGCGAACAAGACGTGCGAACTCGACTCATGATCCACCTTTCATGCGAGATTTACTGCGTTTCATGCGGGTATCAATGCGATCCCACGCTCCGCGAACCAGTGTTCAGACCCGCTCATTAAGTGGCCCACCGTGGTTGGCCTTGAAGTCGCGGATCGCAATATTGAACACTTTCATGCCATTTTATGCCGCCACCTGGTGCCCGCCGACGGGGATCGGATGCAAATTTATTTATGACCCATCGCTGAAAACGGCATTGCTTGGAGTCTAGATTTCCGGAAACCCGAGGTCAATGCGATCGCTCGACCGCTCCCGTACGCCCAGGCGGCAAAATGTGCCGCCCCGGCGCAACAGCACACAGAAGACACAGCACATCTGCACCGCTCCTTTCTTATTCGGAACTTGAGCCGGCTTCGCGGGGGCGACGATGAATTACAATGCGATCGGTCCGATTCTGATGCCCTACAATGGGTGTATCTGATCGCACAAAAGGGTGCTCTGATATCTGAATTTCAGGCCGTCGATGTAAGTGAGTTTCCATGCAGAAGCCGTCGCGACCAAACGAACAAAACGTCAATTTCCGGATTTCGTTGGGACGCGTGACGACCTTTACCGCGGTCGCCGCGCTGATTGTGTCCGGCTGCACGGGGATTGATCTTTTTCTCGGCCCCCTGCTGGGGCTCGGAAATCAAAATAACAACAACTCGATCAAACTGGGAATCGCCATCGCGGAGCCCAACGCGCAGGTCAATGCGTCGGCCGGCGTGCTCACCCCCATTCGATGGGCTGACATCGCGAGCATCGAAGGCACGGTTGTCCGCATCACGGCACAGCGACGTAACATCGATGACGAAGACACGGCCGATCCGATTCATCTCGTCGGGGACGGCACGACCGGATCAGGCCGCGATGCGTTGGCTGACGGCGACAACGACATCTTCCAATGGGACGTGGCCGGCGTTCGGGTGGGGACCTACGTCATCATCGCGACCATCGAATCGCCGGATGGTGAGACCCGGACGGTTCAATCGCGCGACGCTGACCGCGGCACAAACGGGACGATCGTCGTCACGACCGCGCTGCCTGTCCCGACCTTGTCGTTCACTGATCCAGGTAACGCCGACGTAACTGTGACGGCTCCGACGCCCTTCACCATCATGTGGACGGACAACGGGCCACAGAACCCCGATGCCCTTGTTTCAATCAAACTTGATCTGGATACCAATCACAATAACGGAAATGAGATCACGCTGGTCAGCGCGCAACCCCTAAGCGAGAACGGCGCAAGCGGATCGTTCGTGTTCAATTTCGTCGATGAAAACGGCGATTCCGTCCCATCAGACACATACAACCTGTTCGCGGTGATCGATGATGGCGTTAACGATCCCGTCACGGTCAATGCGGTCGGACAGTTGGTTGTCGTGAATTAGCCTTCCGGCATGAAACCAGCGGTTTTGATCTGACCGATCCGACATTTCGGCCCCACCCATCGTCAAGAATTAACCGTGACCGATCCTATAATAACGCGTTAATATAATACGGACTTGTGGAGTGGTTGGCCTCTGCGGGCGCAGGCTGTGAAACTCGTGGGGTTCTGACCACCTCAATCCGATTTAGGCTGTATGCTCGTGCCCGATGCCGCCGATCCGAAATCCTCGACGAGGCCGCCGGGCAACCGTACAGGGGTTGCAAGCTCGGCGCCGAGATCAGAAACCACGGGCGGCGACTCTCCCCTATTAATTATCAATCCAGTGAAGGCTCGCTCGCGTAGTAACGCATAGCGAAGCTGATTCCATGGAGGTTGACCTGACATGCGACATCGACGCGGTCTACCCTATCTGGTCCTGACATCGATCACGGCCGTGGCCATGCTGGCCTTGGCCATTCACCTCGACCTGCCCGGTCGTGTGTCCTATGCCGTTGAGAAGGGCCGACTTCAGGCCGACCTCGACCACCTTCAGTCGATCGACCTGAAGGAACTGGCGCCGCTGGAACAGGTCTCACACGCCTTCAGCGTGATCGCCGAAGCAGTGAAGCCCTCGGTCGTTTACGTTGAGGCCATCAGCGAGAACACCGCGGTCAACAAGCAACTCCAGGAATTGTTCGGCCGCCGCAATTTTCAGCCCGAACCCAGCACCGGTACCGGCAGCGGCGTCATTGTCGACGAAGACGGCTACATCGTCACGAACAATCACGTTGTGGCAGACGCCGACGCGGTTCGCGTGATGCTCTCGGACGGCAGGCGGTACCGCGCGGAAATCGTCGGCAAGGATCCCAAGACGGATATCGCCGTTCTGAAGATCCACGCGGATCGCGTGCATCCCGCCCGGTTCGGAGACTCGTCCGCGCTGCGGGTCGGCAACATTGTGCTTGCGATCGGCAGCCCCTTCCGGCTGGGCCACAGCGTCTCACACGGAATCGTCAGCGCGATCGGCCGATCGAATGTGGCGGTCGATATCGACTATCAAAACTGGATTCAAACCGACGCGCCCATCAACCCCGGCAATTCGGGCGGACCGCTGATCAACGCCCGCGGCGAAGTCATCGGCATTAATACGGCCATTGCGACTGAATCAGGTGGCAATCAAGGCGTCGCATTCGCGATTCCGTCGAAGGTGGTTCAGACGATCGCCGCAAAGCTGAAGACCGGCCAGAAAATCGTTCGAGGCTATCTGGGAGTTGGAATCAAATCGGTGGACCCGCAGGTCGCATCGGCATATGGACTTGATGAGTCGCACGGCGTGCTTGTGGAGCAAATAGGCTCGGGTTCCCCGGCCGCGGCCTCAGGGATGAAGCCGGAAGACATCATTCTTTCCATCAACGGCACGGATGTCATGAACACCGATGAACTGCAACACTTCATTGCAACATCCGAGCCGAATCAGTCAGTCGACATGATCATCTGGCGAAAAGGCGAACGCCGGTCCCTGAAGGTAAAGATCGGCGCGCAGCCTGAAGGCTTCTCAACGACCGGAGCACTTCGCGACTTGCTAAAGCCCGAATCCGAACCCAAGTCCGGCGACAAGAACCGTCCGGAATCCAACCGAAACGAGTCCCGCCGCCGCGGTCCGCGAAACGAGCCGATCTCGTCGGATGGCTCCGAACCGACTGCTGAATCCGGAGTGAAGTTCGATCTGATCGGCATGGAAGCGGCGACGATGTCACCCGCGCTCGCGGAACGATACAAGCTGGACGAAGACATGCTGACAGGCGCGGTCGTGACTTATGTCGACCCCACGAGCGAAGCATTTGCCGCGGGCATTCGCGCCGGCCATACGATTACTCAGGCCAACGATCGGCGAATCGACAATGTTCGGCAGCTCGAACAAGAGCTAAGCCCCGATGCCATCGCCAAGGGCGTGCGCCTCAGGGTGAAGTGGCGGACCGCGGAATTCACGGCCATCATCCAGGTCAAGTAGCTTGGGCCGGTCGGTCTCCGCAAAACCCGAGGGAATCGGAGCGCGACCGCCGCCCGACCTGCTTACTTTTTTTTACCCGCCAGTTTCTTCTTGATGATCTTGATGGCGGCATCGGCTTCACCGGATTCGGCGAATGCCAGCCAGAACACATTCTTTTTGCCGATCGTGGCCGCCGACGCGCCGCGGACATTGATTCCAGCGGCTGCCACGGCTCTCGCGATATCCGCTCCGAGACCGGCCCGATCGGGACCGTCGATCCGAATCGAGTGCATACCGGCCGCGGAGACGAGGCCGACATCTGAAGCCGCCTGCCGCTCCTTCTTCGATTTGAGCGGCGCGACAAAAATTCGGGATGTGTTCTGCGAAACCCGGCGCGCAACCAGAAACTCCAACTGCGCACCGGCGGCAGTGAGCGCTTCCAGCACGCGTGCCAGCTTTTCGGGGCGGTTCATGACGTCGCCGGCCCAGACATCCA
Source organism: Phycisphaerae bacterium (assembly GCA_019636475.1). Taxonomy (NCBI): domain Bacteria; kingdom Pseudomonadati; phylum Planctomycetota; class Phycisphaerae; species Phycisphaerae bacterium. The sequence goes on along the minus strand of JAHBXN010000004.1, from coordinate 354,174 downwards.
CTTTTTTCACGGTATATGACATGGCACCCTCCGAGCCGATCCTCACAGCACACCCCTTCAACTCTTGACGGCCGGTACTATACCTTCCCTTGCCCACCCCGTCACCGCGCGCCAGACGGGCCAGACGCGATATATTACGCTGAATGGAACCTCTAACGCCGGAATTGCTGCTGTCCGCGTACGCCCAATCCGTCTTTCCGATGGGGCACGGCAAGACCATTCGCTGGTACTCGCCTGATCCGCGCGCAATTCTGCCGCTTGACGGGTTTCACATACCACAGAGCCTTCGCCAGACCTATCGCAGCGCGAAATTCGAGATCCGCCTGAACTCCGCGTTCGAAGAAGTGATCCGCGCCTGCGGTCAACGTCCGGACGGGACCTGGATCACGGCACCGATCGTCGCGGCCTATTGCAGCCTGCACAGGGCCGGCTTCGCACACAGCGTTGAGGCGTGGCACGATGGCAATCTCGCGGGCGGGCTGTATGGCGTCGCACTGGGTGGCGCATTCTTCGGCGAGAGCATGTTTCATATTGTTCGGGACGCCAGCAAGGTTGCACTCGTCCGGCTCGTGGAGACATTGACGGCACGGGGATTCTCACTGCTGGATGTACAATTCAGCACGCCGCACCTGCGCCGGTTCGGAGTAGTCGAAATCGCCCGCGACGAGTATCTTCTACGACTCGCGGCTGCGCTTCAGCAGAGCTGCCGATTCGCGGAGGCCGATGCGGAATGACTGGTCAGAAAGAGGACAGCGCCCGACTCGAGCAACTCATTCGGGGCATGTATCCATGCGTGGTGATCGGCACCGTCGAGGAAGATCACGCGCTTTCGACCATCCGCGAGGCCGTGATTCGCACGCCCAGCTTCTTGAACATCTGGACAATCGTCGATGGATTGCGCGACGGATTGGTTGCGGATCAGACCCCCATTCCCGAAACAGTCCATCCCTCCGGGGCGCTCTATTACCTTCTCCGACAGGAAAACCCCGGAATCAATGTCTTTCTCGATCTCGCCGCCCACCTTCGAGATGATCGTACCATGCGGCTGCTACGTGAGGTCGTGGAACACTGCCGCAACCAGCGCGGCATGGTCATTCTGGTTGATCACAATGGCGAGTTGCCCCTTGTGATTGAATCCGTCGCTACGCGCTTTGAGATCAGCCTTCCTGATTCCGCTGAGATCGAATCGCTGCTGCGCGAGTCGCTGCGGCAAGCGAACATGCAGGATCGCATTGAAGTCGATCTCAACCGCCGTACGCTTCAACTGATTCTCAGAAATCTTCGGGGCCTCACGCGTCGCCAGATTCGGCAGATCATTCAAGAGACCGTGGTCGAGGACCGCCGCTTCGATGCCGACGACCTTGCATTGATCCTTGCGCGGAAACGACAGGCGGTGCAGGGCCGTGGGCTGCTGGAATTCATCGAAACGCCGGAAGACCTGTCCGCAATCGGTGGACTGAAGCGGCTCAAGCGCTGGCTCGAAATTCGTCGAGAGGTGTTTACGGATGAAGCATCTCGATTCGGACTTACCGCGCCACGAGGCATTCTGCTGCTTGGGGTGCAAGGCGCGGGAAAGAGCTTCTGCGCGAAGGCCATTGCAACCGCGTGGAAGCGGCCGCTGCTTCGGCTGGATGTCGGTTCGCTGTACGATCGCTTCATCGGCGAATCGGAGCGCAACCTGCGCGACGCACTGCATCAAGCCGAGATGATGTCGCCGATCATTCTGTGGATCGACGAAGTCGAGAAGGCATTTGCCTCGGCGGCCAGTCGGAGCGCGGACGGCGGCCTGTCGCAAAGGATGTTCGGCGCATTACTCACTTGGATGCAGGAACACCGCGCGCCGGTTTTCCTTGTGGCGACGGCCAATGACATCGAGGCGCTTCCGCCGGAATTGCTGCGAAAGGGACGATTCGACGAGATCTTCTTCGTGGACTTGCCTTCGCCCGACACGCGGCGGGAAATACTTGCAATCCATCTCCGCCGTCGCGGCCGGGATCCCAACCAATTCGACATGGACGCACTGATCAATGCGTCGGAAGGGTACACCGGCGCGGAGATCGAACAGGCAATCGTCTCCGCATTGCACGAGGCTTTCGCCGCGAAAAAGGAAATTGACACGGGGCGAGTCGTCACGGCATTGCAGATGTCACCGCCCCTGTCGGTCATTCAAATGGAGCGCGTCGCCGACTTGCGAGCGTGGGCATCCGCGCGGTGCCTGCCGGCCGACTAAATCGGACCTGCGACAGTCGAAACACGGTTTGCAGTCGTCACTCAATGGGCAAACGAGAGAACCGGGTAGTCGGCGCAGACCCCCTGCTGCGCCAACCACCGATTATCTTCGGTCAGGATGAGAATTGAACCGCGCCCGACGACTTACGGATCAGTTAATGACGTTTTGCAACTGGGAAATTCGACTCGAAATCTCTGCCCGGGTTGCGATCAGAATCTGCCCCAGTTCCTCGGCGGACATCGCGCCGAGATTCATTTTTGCGACCGCGGCGGGCAGTCGCCCACGCCGTCGGCCGACAACCGCTGCGCCCATGTGAGACGCTTTCTTACCCTTTACTGATGCTTTTTTTGAGGTTCCGTTGTGAACTGACATATGGCGGGCGAGGTGAGCGGGCATACGAAAACCGCGTCCACAGACATCACAAGAAAAAGACGACTTGGCCATTTACAGTGCTCCAGACTTGCATTCTCCACTCGCCGGCTGCTATTAACTCAGAGATTGGGTAGTCGTACACCAACTGCCACATCAATGAGAGCGTAGCCGGAGAATTGGCGTTTCGCAAGTAGTGCATAACCCCTACTGATCAATGCAGTCGCGGAACTGAGACACCCGGCAACTATTGTGGATTCAGTTTGACCGCGTAAATGTTCGTCGCAGCATGTCGGAATGACCGCTATTTTGTTTGCATACGGTATCAGGTACCTCGACCGTGCAACGGAATTTCCCGCACATGAACCATGATGGCATGATTGGGATTGCTAATTTCAGACCGGAGCGCCTCGGCAGAGCTCGGCAGTGACATGAACCGGAACACATCGGCAGTTCGCCGGCCGGGACGGTAAGTGCGACAATTGGCACGCGAATCGGGACGATGCGAAGCACCATCTCGGCGACGAGGGTAACCGTCAACTTAGTTATTCGAGGGGAGACCTGCCATAACGGCCGCCTTCGCCTGGTTGCGGCGCGGGACGCGGCTTAAACGGACGGGGCCAGAATTTGTATCGCGCCGGCTGCGTCGTGGGCGTTCGGGGCCGAATGTCAGCAAAGAGCGTATCGGCCTGCTTGTCATAGACTATTCGGCCATTCACGACTGTCCATTCCACCATCGTGAAAAATTCGAGCAATCTGCCGCTGCATATGATGAAATCCGCGTCTTTGCCGACTTCGATGGAACCGACCCGATCCGCAATGCCGTGAATGCGAGCGGCAGTCAGTGTGATCGATTCGATCGCCGCCTTTTCCGGCAATCCGCCACTCACGGCCAATGCCGCTTCCATTGGGATATGCTGCAAATCGCGTCCGGCCAGACCGCCGAGGCTCGCATCGACGGCGCCGGGTGTGATGGCAATCTCCACGCCGCGACTGTAGAGAATTGCGGCGTTTTCAATGGAGCCGCCCTGCGGGTGATTCAGTTGTTGGTCGCGTTCGGTCTGCCGACGCGGTGTGACGATCGCCTGAATTCCCGCGCGGCCCATTCGGTCGGGTATCGTCCAGCCTTCGACCGCGCCGCGCACCACGGCGCGAATACCGTAGGTCTCGACCAATTCGCAGATTGCATCGAGTTCGCTGCGGGAATCAGCAGAGAAGACGGCCGCTTTTTCCTTTTTGATCAGTTGAAGAAATCGGGCATTCCCGCCCGTGACCGGCGATTCATCCGGGGGTTTGGCTTCCTTGTCACCTTCGGCCTTCCGGCGTTCGAAATCATCTTTGTCGCGCAAATAGTCTCGCACTTTGTCGAGCGACTCACGTAGCGACCGCTTTTCCGCAGGCGAACGATATCGCAGCCCGACAAACAGGTCTTTGCGCAGTGTCAGGCCTTCAACGCTGCCATAAGACACTTTTGCGGCTGTGTTGCCGACAATGGCGGTCGTGATGCCACCGGCATTGGCGAGGCGCATGGACGTTGCAAAGACATTGGTCGTGTCCTCCGGCGGTTCAGAGCCGACCACATTGCGTGTATTGCTGGCAATCAGTCCGGGATACACGTGATAGCCCGTCGCATCAAGCACCTGGGCATCGTCGGGCAGTTTCGGAGAACGACTGATTGACTGAATTCGGCCGTTCTTGCAAAGAATGGTCACTCCAGTCAAGTCGGCTCCGGATACGGGATGAACCGTTCCTCCGATCACGGCCAGATAGCGGTCCTTGGGCTTGGCCGGCTTCGTGGTCGGCTGGCTCGCGGGGGCAGTGGCCGCCGAAGTCGTGGTTGGTTCGGTCGTCGGCTGTGTTGCAGGCTGGGTGGCCGGCTGTGCCGACGGTGCGGTGGCCGGCGCAGTCGCCGCCAACGAGTCAACTCCGTCATCCCACGCCGGCGTAAAACCAAGCGTCGGCGCGAGAATCGTGAGACCCAGAATGACAAGTACGAAACGCCGCATTTTAGTGTACTCTCGCGAAACTCCTACAGCCGAGGCGGTTGCTTCGAATCCTTCTTATCCAGATCGAACACGAACTCACCGTGAATCATGACACGTCGGACTTTGCTGGCCGGATCGAGAGGATCGCCGTCGAGCAGGATCAAATCCGCCCACTTGTCCTTTTCAATCGATCCATATTCCTTGTCCATCAACAGGAACCTGGCTGCGTTCAATGTCACCGCTTTGAGGGCATCCTTGCGGTCAAGGCCTGCTCGCACGAGCATTGCGAGCCGTTCGCGGATGTTGCCGTACTCTTCAACGGTATCGGAAAGCGGGAAGATTGCGACGGTCGCCCCTGCATTGATGAACCGCTGGGCAAGGTTGTAAGGATTCATGGTCAGCGGCATGTTTGGGAGAGTCGGAGTAATGGCGACCAGCGCCTTGGCATGACCCAGGAGATCATGGGCGACGACCTGATGCATGTCGCCAATCTCCCACCCGCTGACGACGAAGTGCCGTGCGAAATCGGCATCCTTCAACACATCCGCCAGATGGATGATGTCCGACGCCCTGGCAAGCTCGATCTGCGCGACGAATCCTTCCTTCTTCTTCAGCAGCGACAGCCAGGGTTCCAGTTCAGGGCGAGGCGGCGGAGCAACAGGTGCCGACGCAGTGGCAGGACGGGTGGTCGCGGGCTGTGACGACGGACCCGACGCCGGAACGGACGTCGGTTGGCTCGTGGGACGGGATTCCGCAGCAGGACGCGACGTCGCGGACTTGGATGTTGCCTCGTTTTCCTTGTCGATCACCGCCTGGGCCTGCTTGATGGTGTCGCGAAGAAGTCGCTTGTCCGTCGCTGGCCGGGTGAAACTGACGCGAATAAGGCCCTCTTCCTTAAGCCCCGCCCGCTTCTGCGGCTGCGAGGTCGTCTGCACCAATTTCTGGCCCGGCATGCCTCCGCCCGGCGGATACAGTCCCAACATCGTGTACCCCGCCTGAAGCAGCCTGGAATAGGTGTCGTCATCGGGCGGGAGGAAATCGCTCGAAACCCTGCGGTGCGACTGATTGCCGTTCCGATTCGCGGGAGGCAGGCCGATCGCTGAATGCGGACTGATCATGCCGGGCATCACCGTCAGATTCGAAACATCGATCACTCGGCTCTCGGATGGATAATCGACTTTCTTGCCGACCGCCTCGATCTTGCCGCCGGAGATGACGATCATCGCATCGCTGATCTCTTCTCCGGTGATGGTGATGACTTTCTTCGCTTTGAGCACCACATACGAATCATCAGCGAACCCCGATGCCGCTGAACCGACGAGCACGGCAATCGACAAGGCCAATGCCGGGAAGCAAGACAATCGCCGGCGGTTCACCGCGGGCGGCCGCGCGGCCGTCGCTCGATCGCCGCGATCCGCATTCGGCGCCGGATTTGCGGCGCGACCGCGCAGGCGTTCGAATCTGTGTCTGAATTGATTGGTCGCGAGGTGTCTCATCGCGTGCGCCGTCTCACTTTCGCATCGTATGCAATTCTGCCATTCACGATGGTCATTTTGCACGACTGGCGGGGATCAATCGGGCTACCCGTCCAAAGCGTGATGTCCGCGTCCTTTCCGACTTCGATGCTGCCCGTCATGGACAGAATATTCATCGCCTCGGCGGGATAACGCGTCAGTCCCTTGATCGCCGCATATTCGTCGTTCATGCCATACCAGCACGCCATCGTCGCCTGAAAGTTCAGATCCTCCTGCGGGATGACGGGAGCGTCGGTGTTGATGCCGATTTTGGGCACACCCTGTTCCCAGAATCGGGCAGCGCAGCCATGAATCGTTCGATCGCGGCCGTCGAAATGGAACTGCCGCGGCCCGACCACCGGAATCATGTTCCGTTCCTTGATGAAGCTGGCGAGCTTGAAGGAATCAAACGTTGAATGGTCGGTCATCACATCGAGTCCGAAATGATCTCGGAGCATGGTGATGGTGGTCATGTAAACCTGATAGATCTGCGTATGCACCGACACGGGGTACTTCCGCTCAAACATCCCGCGGAAATCCTCCCAGGTGATGTCGTAGGCGGGACCGTCTTTCATGCCGCCTTTTTCGTATTCCGTGCGATCCTTGTGGTACTTCAGCGCCTTCTCAAGCGTGTACCTCGTGTTCCAGTTCATGAAGGTCCGGCCGACGCCGTACCAGTATCGCTCCGGATTTCCCGCCTGTGCAATCTTCAGTGAGCCCGGCGAGCGGATAACCATCTCGTCGGTCGAGTTGCCGAATGTCTTGGTGATGGTGCCGAAACCCGACATGTTGTTGCCGGAACCGGGAATCAGCAGCACCGTCGTGACACCGCCGGACAGGGCGTTTTCGAGATTCGTATTACGAGGATCGACGACATCAAGTGTTCGCAGGCCGGGGTTGGTCAGATACACGCCATCGTTCAGATCGGCAAGCGAACCGGCAATGTGATTGTGCGCGTCAACCAAGCCCGGAAGGAGCCAACCGTCGTGCTCGATGAGTTTGAATCCCTCCGGAATCACAATTTCCGATGCCTTGCCCACGGCCTTGATCTTGCCATCTTCGATCAGCAAAACGCCGTTGTTGATGATCGTATCCCGGGCGTCAACGGTGATAATTTTCGGAGCCTTGATTGCAAGCCGCGTCGCGGCGGAATCGGGCGACGAATTCCCTCCGGATGCCGTCGCCTCCGAGGCGCGCGTTGGCGCAGCCATCGAAGCCTGAACCATCAGAAGGCAGCCCAAAGCGGTGAGAATCCGACTTCGATGATTGCGAAGGCTGTGCATACTCACCGTACCTCCTTGCCGTCCACGAACACCCGCAGCAGCCGCGTGCCCGGCTCCAGGGGCGAGCCATCGAATATGAGCACGTCTCCACGGCATCCGGGCTTCAGAAATCCGACGACGTCGTCGCACCGCATCAGGCGTGCGGGATCACCGGTCAGCGATCGAAGCGCGACCGTCGGATCCATGCCCTTGCGAATGGCATAGATCGCTCGGAGCGGAATCTGCCTCGCGGCATCTTCGGCATCGCTCTGAAACGCGACGGTCACTCCCGCGCGGGAAAGTTCAACGCCCTGCACACTTTCGCGGCGATTGATCAGTTCCGTGAGCTGAGTTTTCAGGATCACGCCGGTGCCGGCTTTGATAATCGGTTCCGTCACTTTGATCGCACCGTCCGCGTTGAGCAGGACAAACGGCACCTTGAAATCCTTCTCAAAGATGGGCAGGATCGCCTCGATCACCCGGCTCGTATCGACATCAATCACGATCGCGATGCGACTTGCGAACAAATCCCGATACGGTTCCAACGCCTCGTCCTTCTTTGGCGCCTCGGGGCCGCCTTCGGATTTTTTCGCGCGCCGGCGCGTCACCTTGATCTCAGGCACGGTCTTCTCGGTTCGGTTGCCCTCCACGTCGAATCGGAACCGCCCGGCAACATCCAGATAGCCTGTGAAATGATCGTCACGGTCGATATCCACCTCGACCATCGCCTTGCCGATGGGGATCTCCACTTCAACCTCGAGTGACAGATGCTTGTCCTTGAGGGTTCCGCGAACTCCGACGCTCTCGCCTCCGCCAATGATCGTCTCGATGCTCCCGACGACTTCTTCGCCGGTCAGCTTCATCTTGAGCACAAATTGCTGCGGTTCGGGCAATGGACCACCGGACACTTCACCTTCCCACGTTCCGGTTACGGGATCTTCCGGCGGCTTCTCGGTGACCACCTCGTCCGGCTTTTTCTCGAGTTCCGTTTCCTTCGACGCGGGAGCACCCTTGGCCTTGTATTCGGCCAGTTCCTTTTCATACTTGGCCCAGGCCTCGTCGTACTTCCTGCCCGCCGCAAGCGCCGCCCGAAGCCGGTTTACCGCCGCCTCGGAATCCTGACCACGAAGTGACAGCATAATCCCGGCTGTCTCCTTGACGATCAGCGCGTTCCGGTCGTCGCCGGCCGTGTGGATCGCCGCCACGCGGGCGCCGTTGCCGCCGGGACGATAGGGCGAGGTCAGCACCGTGGTGACACCTGCGCGACACACACGCTCAAACTCAGGTAGCGCCTGGAACAAAGCCCTGGCGATCGAAAGGTCCGCCGCAGCCGAGGAACGGTCGCCCTCACAGCCCAGATGCCCGCGAGCGTCGATGAAACCCGGCGTGACGACCGCATTCGGACCCGCATCGACGATCCGACTGAACGGCGGCACGGGAGTGGTTTCTCCGACGGCCGTCACTCGGCCCCGCTCAATCAGCACCGCTCCCTTCTCGACCCAGCGATCGCCGGTCCAGACCCGGCCGGCACGCACAATGAGCCGATCTTCCGCGACCCGATCTGCATCAAATGCGATACGGCCGTTGACATAGACGCGGCGAACCTGTGAGTTTGCAGCCAGTGGCTCGCCCGCCAGCACGACAAAATCCGCATCGCGGCCAGGCTGAATCGAACCGACGCGCCCATCAACGCCCAGTACTCGCGCGGCGTCCGATGTTACAGAAGCCAGCGCCTTGCGATCGGACAGACCGCTCCGCCTTGCAAGCGATGCATAAAGAAGCAAGTCGCCATGCGGCGCGCCTTCCGGACCGACCACCGCAATCGGCAGCGAATGAAGCTCTGGCGGAATCCTGACATTTTCGGTCAGCAAATCGGGTCCCGCGCCAAGATCCCAGCCTGGAGAAACGGGATTCACCGGCAATTCAAAAACGATTGGCGCTCCGGCTTCAGCCAGAAGCCCCGCGACGGCCGATGCCTCGCGAGCGCCCGTCAAGAGGAAAGCATGTTTGCGATTCCGGCAGAAGGCGACGGCTTGTTCAATATCAACCGCACGATCCGCATGTATTCGCAGCAGCGACTTCGCGCGAACACGCTCCGCGAGTGCCTCCATCGACGCATCAAAAAGCGGCCGCTCATTCGCATGAGGCTTTTGACGATCGGCGGCATACCGAAGCGCCGCCTCAAACGACTCATTCAACTGCAAGAGCTGAGTCAATCGCGACGAAGGTCGCTGAGCCTCGCTCGGCATGATCTGCAAGTCCGAGGACGGCGGGATCAGCCAGTTCTCCTTTTTCGGAGGATCGAACGCCGCCTCGCCGAGGTTGATCACAAGATCGGACTCTTCAAGCAGAACCGAATCCCCGGGCCGCGCACCGAGCTTGACAACGCCACCGACGCCGCTGACAAGGCGGTGACGCCCGGGATTCAGATAGGCTGTTGTGACGCCTCCGGCCAACAGGCGATCAAGATTCGCATAGGGATCGAACGCATCGACCGCTCGATACTGGGCTCCGACGGACTCCTGACCCATATGCCGCCGAGAAAGCCACGAATCGGCCGACACCAGACCGGGCACGATGATGGAATCCGGAAGCTCGATCACCTCCGTGAACGGCGGCGGAACAATCTCGGCCCCGACCGACACGATCTTCCCGTCCTTGACGAGAATCCTGCCGCCATCGATGCACCAGGCGTCGCCTCCCGCCATTGTGTAAACACGGCCGGCCTTGATCAGAAACGTCGGACCTTCGGCGTAAACAATTCCGGACGAACCAAATAACACGGCAAAGAGCGTCCATGCCGTCGCGCGCGTAACGGAGGCGCGTCGCCTTGCGACAGGATGGTTGGCTCGTGAAATGTCATTCGTTCGACGCATTACTGATTCACTCTCTCACTGACGACGCCGGCATGCGTTGCTACATCACTGCCGACCGCAACCCGCGCGCCCTCAAGCGAAGCCGGACGGCAGCGACCGAAATCTCCCTCATTCGACTTTGTCGCCGGACGGACTCGGTGGACGCGGTCCGCGCCGCCGCGGCGGGCCATCGCCTCGGGGGCGTCGCTCACCGCGAGGCCGATCTTCCGAGGGCGTGCGCATTTCTCGCTCTTCGGAAGATTCGTCGGCCTTGGTCGTCGTTGGCACGGGCTCGGTCGAGCTGCTCGGTCCCGCTTCTTCCGCGGGGGTACTGAACAGTTCGCGAAGTCGAATGTCGTCCGCCCGCTCGTATACCTGCTCGCCTTGAATGAACACTTTTTCAACCCAGGTCTGCGCGTCGAGCGGATCGCCCGTCAGCACCAGGATGTTCGCCTCCTTGCCGACCTCCAGCGAACCAAGCCGATCGCCCAGGCCCAGCATCTCCGCCGGCCAGAGCGTAATCGACTTGAGCGCATCGTCTCGCGAAATCCCCTCGCGAATGCATCGCGCGGCCTGAAACCAGAGATATCGTTCTCCAAGCGAAGACCCGGTCTTCCGCTGAAGGGCGAATTTCAATCCCGCTTTCGAGATGACCTTCGGGACAAAGGTCTCCTTCTCTTCGCCGGTGATTGGATCGGTCTCGATATGAACCAGCGTCGAATCCAACACGACCGGCAAACCTGCCTTTTTCAGTTCGCTGACGGCCTTGAAGCACTCGGAACCAAGAACCAGAACGGCCTGATCGACGAAGCCATGCGATCTGGCAATTCGCACCGCCGGCGCGACATCCATCGCATTTCCGCAATAGATGAACGCCCGAATCCTGCCCTGGGTGAGCAGCAGCAGGTTGCGGTTTTTCTCATCAATGTCCTCTTCGCGGATCAGTTCCTTTCCACGTTTCTGCTCCTCTTCGGGCGGTACATCGAGATCCTTGCCCTCCTCGCGCAGTCTGGCCTCGTATCGCTGCTCGGCAAGTTTCTTCATGTCTTCGTCCAGCTTCGCGAACGCCTCGCGAAGCGTCGCAAGCTGCAACATGCGGTCGTAGCCGCCTTTGGGACTCAGGCTCAGCTTCATCGCTGCATCCGGCAGCGTCGTCATCTGTTCCGGCGTCATGCCGATCGGATGCACCACGCGCGACATGCCGCCGATGACGCAATCATTGCCGTGAATCACATGAATCGACGTAACGCCGTCACGCAGGGAATCCTCATAAAACAGTTGTGACGGATCGATGGCATCGTACACGTTCAGGTACGGTGTGACCGGCGGCGACTCATTCGGCACGTCGATTCCGCGCGATGTATGGACATCAACCATTCCCGGAAAGAGCGTCCTGCCGCCGCAATCAATGACTTTCGCATCAAATGGCGCCTCGACGGTCTGTCCGATCGCCGCGATTCGGCCGTCTTTGATCAGAATGCTCCCCTTCTTGATCGGGTTGCCAACGACCGGAACGATGGCCGCGCCTTCCAGCAGCACCGTCTGCGCTCGAGCCGACGGAGCGATTGCGAACGCCAGCACGGCGACAGCGATCAATGACCGCCTCCCTAAGCAGTAACTCCCGGCCGGCGACACCATACGTCGGGACCGACAGCCGCCCGCGCCACGTTGTTCTTGATTCCTCATCGACAGTCCTCGCGTCCGCCTCATTCCGCTGTCCGATCCAGCACAATCTCGCCGCCGACAATCACCATGACCGGTCGCGACGTCAATTCAAACGGCTCACCGGACCAGACAACCAGATCGGCCGGCCGATTCCTTCCGATCTCCCCTGCAACGTCCTCGATCCCAAGCAACTTCGCCGGCGTCGTCGTCACCGCCGCCAGAGCCTGTTCGCGAGTCAGCCCGAACCGCATCGCATACGAGGCCTGCATTGCGAGCGAGGCCTCGCCCGACAGATCACTGGCCGTCAACGCCAGCGTGATTCCCGATCGCACCAGCTCGGCCGGCGTGCTGTAACGCGCACGATTCACTTCGCCCGAGCCGGCGCGAAATCCGGTTGGGTAATCGAAAATCGGGCCGTATATCACCGGCACTCCCGCAGCCTTCAACTCCGCGGCGCACCGTGCCGCATCCGTGCCTTCTTCAAGGACAAAATCGAAGCCGAACTCTTTCGCGACGCGCAGCGCCGCCAGGATATCCAGTTGCTGCCTGGCCTGAATTCGAATCGGAATTTCGCCTTTGAGTGCACGCTCAAGGAGCGGAAGCGCATTTTCCGATGGCGAACTGTCGCCGTGGGTGCCCGGACTTTCGCCCCGAATCGCCGCGGAGGCGTCGTGAAATGATTTCCGAAGAGTCCAGATGAGGCCCATCCGGGTCGTGGGGCGCCGCGTCATGAAAGACACATCGCCCCAGGGACCGCGGTTCCAGCCGCGTCGATACATCGGCTCCCGTCCGATGGTCACCTTCAATGCGTCGGCCGGTTTGATGGTGCGGGCGCCGATCGGACCACTCGTCCGCAGCGTAGCGCCGCGCGGTCCGATCACTGCGACCGGCTCAGCGGTTACATGAATTGCCGTAACGCCTGACTCTGCGAGCTGGCGCAAGGATTCATCGCGCAGATCAATGCTGTCAAGCACACGAAGCTGCGGCGTGCACTCCGTCTCGTTTTCCGGACCTTTGTAATTCTGAAATGCAGCCGCCGAAATGCAGGCGTCGATCAAGCCAGCCGTGATGACAGCGTTCGGCAATTCAATCACGCGAGCACCAGCCGGCACATCAATGTCGCGACCGAAATCAACCACTTCCCCGTCGCGAACAACAAGTATCGAGTCGATCAGCGGCTTCGTGGGCTTTTCATAGAGTTTGCCGACTTTGAGTACGACCGTATCAGCTGGCTCAGACGCCGGGGCAGATTTCGAATCGGCGGCCGGCACCCGTTCAGTCTGACCAAACAGTGGCGAAACCGCAGCCATCATCATCAGTGCCATGACGCCGGCGTGGCACACCCTCATCGAAAGTCGCGGTCTGGTCACCGAACCACCTCCGATTCCGAGTTGGTGTGCTTGCGCGAGTAAACCATGCGGCCCCCGATAAAGACCGCTTCAATGCGAGAGCTCAAACGCATCGGATCTCCGTCATAGAGAACAAAGTCCGCGTCCATGCCCGGCGCGATTTTCCCGATGCGTTGCTGCAATCCCAGAATCTCCGCCGGAATGGTCGTGATGGAAGCCAGCGCCGCCTTCCTGGAAAGCCCCTGGCGCATCGCGATGGCCGCTCCGACCCGCAGCAGTTCCGGCGCGTACCTCGGCGGCTGACTCGTTAACGCCACCGGCACGCCAACCGATTCGAGAATCGCCGGAGCACGCGTGAACCGAAACGGATCGCTGAATTCGTAGACGCCCAGTACGATCGGCTGATTGAAGGACCTGGCATCCTCAAGCCGCTCGGCGGCATAATTCGCATGAACCGGAATGCACTTCAAGCCCTCCTCTTTCGCAAAACGTGCGAGCGACGACATTGCGGCCGCGTCGTCCACTTCGACAAACGCCGCTCGCTCCGACCTGGCCCACTTCGCGAACGCTGATTCGTCTTTCTGGTCACCGCGCGTCGAAACAAGTCGGCGTCGCAGTTCATCCAAGGCGCCCTGAAGCGACGTCGGTGTTCGATCGGCAGCGAAAGCTCGTGACGCAAATGACAGATAAAGCGGACCATCGCCAAGTTGCCGCGATGATGCCTCACCGTCGCCGGTCTTCAGCACGTAAGTCGCACCGCCGACAATGTTCACACTTGATGGCGACAAAACAACCGTTGTCACACCAGCCGACGCCGCCCTGAGAAAGTCAGGATGGCTCGCGTTCACAAGGTCCACGGCGTGTGCGTTCGGCTCGATCGCGCGGGACGACTCGCCGGTGCGTCCCATCGTGCCCAGCATCACGTGTATGTCGATCAACCCGGGGCCGATGAAGCTGGTCGAACGATCGAGAACAACCGCGCCATCGGGCGGCTGAACACGCTTTCCGATTTTCTTGATTCGACCGTCCTGTACGACGAGTGTGACGTTTTTTACCAATTCGCCGTCAGGATCGAGATAGCCCTTGGCCCGAACCGAATACGTCAATTCCTCGGCGAATGACGCAGAGACCAGACACGAGAGTACCGCGACAAGCGTTACAAGATACTTACCCAAACGCCAATCCACGCGATGCGCGCAGCGAGTAGTCTGGTCACCTGTTCGCGCCACCCCAAGCTTGATCGAGTTGTGCGGCAAACGATTCAACGAAATTCCTCACGGCGCCGATGGATACACCCGCTTGCCGCCGACAAAGACGTACTCAACGACTGAATCAGGCGCGAGCGGGTGCCCTTTCCAGATGACGACATCGCCGGCTTTTCCCTTTTCAATGCTTCCAATTCGATCGGCAACCCCACATAGTCGCGCTGCATCGATCGTGATCGCCCGAAGGGCGGACTGCATAGGAAGGCCCTGGCCCGCCGCCAGCGCGGCGTTCTGAGCCAGGTAAGCGGATCTCGACCCACCCTCAACCGCACCGCTGCCGATCACAAGTGTCACGCCGGCGTCGCGAAGGCGGCCGACATTGTGTGACGACAGATCGCGCGTGTGCGTCAAATCAACCGATGCACTCGGAATGAACTCGGACAAAAGCACGGGATATTCGGCGGCAGCCAGATGCTCCGCGACCCATCCCGCCCCGGATCCGCCGCTGATCGTCGCATCCAGGTTGAATTCCTTTGCGATGTCGATCACGTTCAGGATATCGGCGGGGCGGTGCACCTCGAACCGTACGCGAAGTTCGCGCTTCAAGGCCTTGACCAGCACTTCCTGATCCGGATCGCGGGCCGGCTTGTCCGGTTTCTTAAATTCGTCGCCCTTCTTGCCATCCTTCTTATCCGCTGTTTTTCCCGGCTCGACATCAAGCGTCAGCCAAGAGGGCAATTCAGGCGTCTCAGGATGATCATGCTCGCAGTTCGCCTCTCCGCTGTGATCCTCCGGACAGCAGCACACGACAATCACCCAAGGATGCTGCGGGCATCGTGGCGCATTCGGAATCGAATCACCGTCGCCGACTTCGACCGGACCGTGATCATGGCCCTCGTGCGAATCGTCTCGCGGTGGACGCGGTCGCCGGCCTCGGCGAGGTTCGGGACCGGATGGCGGAGGCTCAGGCTTCTCGGTGGTTTTTGGTCCGGCGGGCTTGGCATCATCCGACAGTTTCACCGTTTTGCCGGACTTCAAGTCCTTCTCGTATTTCTCCAACGCCTCGTCATACTCTTCCCATCCCTCGCGATACTCTTTTGCGCTGCGGAACAACTCGCGGAGCGATTTCATCTCCCCGAGCCGCGCAAAAGGCCCGACGCGGCCCATGCCGACGCGAATCACCAGACAGGTGTGTTCTGTTGTCAATGCGCCTGGATCGCTCAGATCCTGAAGACGAACCAACGCGGCCAGTCCCGCGACACCGCTCCGCCCAGATGGCTCGACACACAAAGCGGTAACGCCCTGCTTAATGGCTTCGCTGAACATACTCGTGCGAAAACCATCGATCGCGTCGCGAACATCCAGCGACGCCTTTCCCCCACCCGATGGACCACCCGCCGTTACACCGGCCGAACTCCACGCGTCCACCAAACCGGGAGTCACATAGCGGCCCTTGGCGTCAACGATCGTTAGAAATGGATTCGGTCGTCGCCCCCCACCCATCGCGCCGCCGCCGCCCTCGGACACCGTGGCGATCTGGCCATCGCGGATCGTGACAGTACCGTTGATCACGCGATTCTCGGCATCCATGGTCAGGATTCGGCCGTTGCTGATGATGAGGGTGGGCTGGGAAGCCGAATCGCCCCCGCCACGTCCGCCGCGATCACGTCGCCCGCCACGCTCCGCCGCCGGCGCTGACGATGGCTGAGTGGTCGGTTCGTTGGATTCAACGGCGACGACCGGTTGCTCGACTCCGTCAGCCGGCTCGGTGGCTGCCTGCGTGGTCGCTGGTTCGTCTTCAGCGAGCGCGGATGCAAACTCGTCACGGCCACTTACAGGATCGTCATGCACAGACGCGCCGAGGCGTTCGGTGGCCGCGCCGAACAATCCGAGTAGCGCGGTCAATGCGACAGCGGAGCAAACCAGACCTGTGCGAGGCTTCCACTTCACGTTGTCCAACCCAACTTTAGACTAGGATTCCCCACGCCGAGGTGGCAGGAAGGCGATGTTGTAAACGAGCTAATTCTCTGCCGCTCACACAAAATCCCGGCAGCGTATCCCGGATTCTGGAAGGCCCCCGCCCAACCTGAAATTTCATCGCCCGATTCGGGCGACGGCAGCGCTTAAATTCGGAACAGAAACGTCCCAAAACACGCGCCGCGTATCCCGCCGACCCGCCCCAGCGGTTGGCATTTCGGCCGGACAGACCTTTACAATTAGCTCGAATATACTGATTCTCGTCGCGCGATTCAATACGATGGCGCCGGCTGGCAGAGGCAACACAGGCCAGCCACATGCCGCACACACCCTCCACCGACCACCACGCGCGGATCGGTGGCCGATGCCCGCATTTATACCATCGTCTATTTCATTCAAACCAACCATGTCGCGACAATCGAAAACCACGCCGATTGTCAGGCTGGGATCACAATTTCATACAGCGCATGTTTGCCGGTCGCCCCGCGTAGTTCCACCATGCCGAACGGCCGGGCCCGTTTCTGAAACGACGGATCCAGCCGATCGAACAAAGCCTGACTGGCCAGAATCTCTCCGCCGCGCGTGTGCCCCTCGATGCGCGACGCGAGATTCACCGTCGCGCCGACGACCGTATAGTTCGAACGTTCCGCGCTCCCGACATGCCCCAGCGCTGCAGGCCCCGAATGCAGCCCGATGCCGCACGACAACGCGGCTTCGCCGCGCGAGGTGCGATGTGCATTGAGTTCCAGCAGCCGTGCCTTGAGCCCCATCGCCGCACGGACCGCGCGCGCCGCATGATCCGGCTGCTCAATCGGCGCTGAAAAAACCGCCATCATCGCGTCACCCACGAACTTATCCAGAAAACCGTCCTCTTCGAAGACGGCCGACGTGATATATTCGTAATACTCGTTCAGCATCGCGGCCACCCGCATCGGCGGCATGTCGTACGTCTGTCTGGTGTAATCGCGCAGGTCACAGAACAGGATCGTCACGTCGCGGACCTCGGTGGCCGCGATTCGCTCGGGATTCGCCTTGATTGCCTCCAGCACCCGCGAGGACACGCTGCGGCTGAACAACCGTTCAATGCGACGGGCACGCTCAGCCAGCCGCCCGGCCTCCATTGAAACCAGAATCCACCGCGCCCCGTAAGCCACTGCCAGCGCCACGACAATACCCAGCAGTGGACCGACCATCGGCACCACGATTGATTGATCAAACGCCCAGTGAGCCATCGCGATCCAAAGACCCGGCAGAAGGCCCGCGCTTAGGACGGCGAACCACGCAGCTTGAATCCATCGGCCGCGCCGTCGTCCATAAACCAGCGGAATCCACGCCAAAATTCCGGCCGCCCACGCCGAACCGCCGGCCAGCGCTTCGGCCGACGACGGCCTGCACCATGAATCGTCGAGATGCCGGTCTTCGAGTATCTGTGCCACTACATTGGCATGGTAATAGATGCCGGGCGTCGGCTCCGACGACAACGGGGTCCTGAACGAATCAGACACCATTCTTGACTCACCGATGATCACGATCGCCCCATCTATCAATTTCGAATCAAATCGCGCCAGCACCGCATCCGCGAGAGACATGGTCTGCCACCGAAAAGCGTCCCCATCACCGCCTCGCTTCACCGCGACGTAGTCCACCAGTTCGCCGGCCCGCAGTTGATGCGGGCCGACAAGCGCCCGATCATCACTGAACGAGATCGCCGCATGGTCGTCCTGATCCAGAACCGCAAACAAGGCAAGCGACAGCGGGAAATGAGCAAGGCGCGACGACTCCGAAAGCCTGCCATCAACCAGCACATCCAGAAATAGGCAAGGATTCACACGCCGAAGCACGTTATCGCCTGGATCCGGCTCAACCGAAATCACTCCCTCGACTGCGCCCGCTTCGAGAAAAAGATCGGCGGCACGAATCACGCCGCCATCGCTGTAAACCGTCGCAACCACCACATTCGAACGAGCGATGGCTGTCGCCAGCGCATCGTCGACTTCCGGCGTCGTCCGATCCTCAAGCCAGATATCCAGCCCGACCACGAGTGCCCCGGCCTCCGCAAGATGGTCGATCGCCTTCGCAAGATGTTCCCGCAAATTGAAAACCAGACCGTCGTGCTTCAATTCACGCCGGCTGTCCTCATCCACTTCAATGATGACCAGTTTTGTGGTGGAACTGCGCGGGCTGCGAGATTGGAATCGCCAGTCCAGCGTCGCGCCTTCCAGCCGGGAGATTCCCGGAAGATTGCACAGCCAGATCGCAATGATCGCCGTCGCCAGCGGCCCCACGACGACGCAGACCCACGCCCCCGACCGCGAAAGAACCGGGCGATCCTGAAGATAGGCTGCCGGACTTTCGCGATCCCGATCGCTCAATTCGACGGTTGCTCCGTCGCCAGATAGGCGTCGTCTCCGGCCGATTCGCCACGCCCTTGCACACCCGCCGCAACCGTGTCGACGACCACGATCACTCGGCCGCTTCGGATAAGGCTCGCCCCCTCCGCACTCTTCGCCAGTTCTTCCGCATCCGCCTTTGTCAGCACAATCTTCGTGTCACCCGAAGTCGGCGTTTTCACCGCCTGGATGACACGTTTCCTGCGTCGACCGCTCGATTGCGTCGTGGGTTGAGAAGCAGCCGGCGGCGCCGACACAACCCCCAAGGCCATGACTCCTGACTCCGAGCCCTCAAATCCAAACATCAGCTCGACCGGCCACTGCGGCGGCGCCCCAACCTGCTGAAGCGATGCCACCTGCGCTTCATCCCACGAGATCTCCGCCCATGCCCTGAGTTCCTCCGAAGACATCGATGTTTCGGCATAACGCAGCGGTCTCTCGCAACGATCGACCCCGGCCTGCATGACGCTCACGTCATAGATGACGCGGCCACTTGAATCAATGATTGACGGAAACAGGCACGGCTCAATTCCCGTACCCCGTGCGTCAATAATCAGCACGCAGTCCGACACATCGATCCGCTCACGCACCAGCGCGACATGCGAGACGCCGCGCGACGCCTCCTGATGTTTCCGCTCATAAACGACTGAGCTGACCCCTTCCAATCCCCAGATCGGCACACGAACTTTCACCTTGAATCGTGGCGGCCGCTCGTCGGGATGCCACTCGGAAAGATAGACTTTGTATCCCTTCACCTTGCCTCGAATGCGCACCTCACCGTTCCGCACGCCACCGAGACGACCCTTGTCGTCGATCTTCAGACCCATCGACAATGCGAGCGCGTTTCGCACCGCGACCACCGTCGCCGCACGCTCTGCCATCTGCCGATCCTGGGGGCTGCGGCCCTTCGCTCGACCGAATCCGCGCGCCTGCACGAATCCGTTCGTCCAATCAATGTCGCCATTGGCCGCGGGCCGCTTATGTGGCTTCAGTCCAGGCGGCAGCGCTTCCTGTGCACCGAGCGGCGTCGAGATCGCGCCCAATACACCGAAGGCCAGAGCGAATGGGAGTAAACACACCGCGCGAAAGAGAATTCGAGAATTCATAACACCTCTCCACGGGTCCGACGGCGGTGCGGTGTGACTCGGAGTTCCGTAATTAGAAATGATTGCCTGGCACAGGCCTGCCAACAATCGACAGAAACTCTATGCCGCGATGCAATGACAGACAAGTGAACCGGAACACGAAATAATGAATCGCCGCAGAATGGCTCATCAGCCGCGCCGACCCTACTGTCAGCCCGCCCATTCGATCGCGAACTCCCCTGCGGCTCCGAAAAACCAGGCGGCAACCCGAGATCCGAGCGGTCTGGGTCCGAGAAGTGCCCCTGCCTCGCGCAACGGAGGCAGACTGTATTGTAGGATAATCCACGCGAAGACCGCGATGCAGATGCGCGGCGCGATGAAAACCATATGCGCGTGGGAACAATCGGCAGCGACGCGCCAAGGCCATTAGAGGAAGCTTATGACCCAGACGGCCCCAACTCCGATTGCGCACATCATGGAACGCGAGATTCAACGTTTTGTCGAACGCGCGGCAAAAATCTCGAGCAGCGCGCTTTATCGAAACCGCCGAGCGTCCACGCGATATCATCGCGCTGTGCCCATCCTGTACGCGCGTCTCGATGCCGGCGCTCATCATGACGAATCCGCCACACTCCAGGATGTCTCCAGCGACGGCCTGGCGTTCTACTGCGATCACGGCCTGAGCGTCGGTTCGATTCTGGCGGTGAAGTTGTTCTGGTCTGACACCGAAGCGCACCGGGTGCCGGCGATCGTCCGACACTGCACGATCACTCAACAGGGATTCCTGATCGGCGCGGAGTTCGCCGTCAACCACCCGGATGCGTGCCGCCTGATAGAATCCCAGCCGCCCAGTTGGTACGGATGAGACGGCAATCGGTCCGTGCGTGCCGCGGCATCTGCACCGCCTTCATTTGGAAGATTTGGATTGCTTGCCCGGCTTGCCACCACCGGGTTTGGGCGCCTTTGATTCAGCGGATTTCGCGCCGGATGACGAGGCCCCGGCGGAGTTGGATTCCGATGTTGACTTGGCGTCGGAGCCGCTCTTTTCCGCCGATTGGCCCGAACCGGCTTCAGAGTCTGACTTCGCGGCCTTGCGATAGCTTTCGCTCCGATAGTCGGTCTGATAGAATCCCGCCCCCTTGAAAATCACGGCCGCTCCGGTGCCGATCAATCGACTGACCCGGCGCAACTTGCCGCAGGTTTCACACTCCGCTTTCTTGAGGGGGGATGCCTTGATCGACTGAAACACGTCGAACACGGAACCACATTCCTCGCACTGATACTCGTACGTCGGCATATCTGCGTGCTCCTACCGAACGGAACCTGTCCGGCCTGCACTCAATCCAATGCTCACGACTTCAACACGGTCTCGACGCCATCGTCAACGCCGTCGCCTTCGCGAGGCTTTGCCGAAACGGCGACTTTCGCATGCCGAAGAACGCGATCATGCAATTTGTAACCGCGTTCGAATTCCTGGGAGACCGTGCCGGAAGACAGATCTGAATTTGTATCCTGCATGAGCGCTTCGTGAAATGCGGGATCGAACGGGCGACCGACCGACTCAATCGGCTCCACTGCGTTCGAGCGAAGCGCCTTGATGAATTCGTCACGAAGCAGCATGACGCCCTCGTAAATCGGATCGTTCCGATCAGCTGGCTCAAGGCTTTGCAGCGTGCGCTCCAGGCCGTCCAGAATGGGCAGCATGCTTCGAGCGAAGCCGGACGACGCATGTCGCAGCGAAGTCGCATGTTGCTGATTGAGGCGCTTCGCGATATTCGCGCACTCCGCCTGCGCTCTCAGGAGCTTGTCCTTCAGTTCGTCTCGCTCGCGCACCAGTGCGGCTTTCTCATCTTCCGGCCCGGCTGCGACGCCGGAACCGATCGGCGCGCCGTCGTCCGACACGACACCATCCGGACGCCCGTTTGAGGTCGTGCCTTCAAGTTCTTCAAGGCCGTTGCGTGCCATGTTGTCTTCTGTCTGGTCTCCCATGGTCAGTTCTTTTGCGAGTTCATTTGTTCCTTGTGGGAGGCGACGGCCGTCGTCGCATCACTCCTGAGGCACAGCTCGGTGGAATGGGTCTGCGATTTCCACCGACCGGAATCGCCCCGCATCTCTCAATAGCGGTTCAATGCACACCGACTAACGCAACCCGGGCAGCACCCATCTTCGATCACCGCCCGCTCAACCGGTGCGACCGTCAAAGAAATCCTTCAATTTGTCGAAGAACCCGCGGCTGTTCGGCATCACGCGAGCATCTTCCGTCTGAGCAAATTCCCGGAGCAATTCCTCCTGTCGTGCATTCAACTTGCGCGGAATTTCAATCAGCACGCGCACCGCCTGATCACCGAGCCGTCCGTTGCGAATGTCCGGCAGCCCCATGCGATGCAGACGGATCAGCTCGCCGTGCTGCGTGCCCGCGGGAATCACCACCTCGTGGCGCCCCCTGAGCGTCGGAACTTCGATCTTCGCGCCGAGTGCGGCCTGCGAAAAACTGATCGGCAATTCGCACAGGAGGTCATTGCCATGTCGCTGAAGGAATGGATGCTCCTTCACACTGACATAACAGTGAAGATCGCCGCGAGAGGTCCCGTCATCGCCGGGCTCGCCCTCGCCACGCAGTCGAATCGCCTGACCGTCATGAATGCCGGCGGGAATCTTGACCGTCACCACGCGCCGCTTCGGCATCCGCCCGGAACCACTGCAACTCTTGCAGGGCTTCGTGATCGACTTGCCACGACCATGACACACAGGACAAGCCGTCACTACGCGCGTCGAGAAAAACCCGCCGCCGCTCGTTCGCTCGACCTGGCCATATCCGCCGCATGTGTCACACGCGACAACCTTGCTGCCCGGCTCGGCGCCCTTGCCGGCGCATGTGTCGCAGTAGTCATTTCGGGTGAATTCGATCTGGCGTTCGGTCGCCTGGGCGACGTCCTCGAGCTTCAGCACGATCTCCGTTTGCAGATCGACGCCGCGCGAAGCACGACGGCCGCCCCCAAACACGTCCCCGAAGATGTCCCCGAAGATGCTGAAGATATCGTTGGGGTTCATCCGCGAAAAATCGTGACCCGCAACACCGCTCAGACCGGCATGTCCATGTCGATCGTATCGCGTGCGGCGTTCAGGATCGGAGAGCACCTCGTAGGCTTCCGAGGCCTCCTTGAATTTTTCGTCCGCTCCGGGATCCGACGAACTGCGGTCCGGATGATACTTCATTGCCGCCTTGCGAAAGGCGCGCTTGATCTCATCCGGCGACGCGTCGCGGCCGATTTCGAGCACTTCGTAGTAATCGCGCTTTTCCGCCACGTTCATCGTTTCTGTGTCTAGGCAACGAAAGGGCGCTGCGTTCGCGGCTTGACCGTCGGCTGTGAACTGATCCCCGTCGTCAGAGCCGGTGACAGAGGCTGATGCCTCCTGATTCTTCCAACAAAAATCGGCATCGGGCGGGGCAATCCCCCGGCCCCGATGCCGAATTCACTTCAGGATATTCCTTTATCGGATCGAACCAGGAATCGCATGATCCTTGTCTTTGTCCTTCAGTTCCGTGACCATCACATTGCTCATCAGCAGCGTGCCTGCCACGCTTGCCGCATTCTGCAACGCCGAGCGGACGACCTTCGCCGGATCAATGATGCCGGCCTTGATCATGTCGCAGTACGCGTCCTTCCGGGCGTCGTACCCATAGCTGCCCGACTGTTCAAGAATCTGCTCGACGACGACCGAACCATCCTTGCCGCCGTTCTCGGCGATCTGTCGCGTCGGATACCTCAGCGCCCGCGAGACAATCATCATGCCGGTCTGCTCATCGCCGTCCACCTTCTTGGCTGCGGACTTGATGGGATCGATGCAGCGAAGCAGAGCCACGCCGCCGCCCGGCACCACACCCTCCTCAACCGCCGCTCGCGTCGCATGAAACGCGTCATCGACCAGGTCCTTGCGCTCCTTCACCTCGATCTCGGTGGCGCCGCCAACCCGAATGACCGCAACGCCGCCCGTGAGCTTGGCCAGACGCTCCTGTAGCTTCTCGCGATCGTAGTCGCTCGTGGTGCGCTCGATTTGCGCACGAATCTGGTTCGCCCGTGCCGTCACGTCCGACTTCTTGCCGCTGCCTTCGATGATCGTCGTATTCTCCTTCTCGACGATGATCTTCTTGGCCCGTCCGAGCTGGTTCAGCTCGATGCTGTCCAGCTTCAAGCCCCGATCCTCGCTGATGAATTCGCCGTTTGTAATGACAGCGATGTCCTCCAACATGGCCTTGCGCCGATCACCGAAGCCGGGAGCCTTGACGGCACAGACCTTCAGAATGCCGCGAAGCCGATTCACGACGAGGGCGGCCAGTGCTTCGCCATCGACATCCTCCGCCAGAATGAGCAGCGGCTTCGATGATGTAACGACCTTCTCCAGCAGCGGAACGATATCGCGAACGCTGCTTATCTTCTTTTCGTAGATGAGCACGTACGCGTCTTCAAGCACGCACTGCATTTCGCTCGTGTCCGTGATGAAGTAGGGAGAGATGTAGCCCTTATCAAACTGCATGCCCTCGACGACCTTCTTCTCGGTCTCGAAGCTCTTGCCTTCTTCAATTGAGACGACGCCCTCCTTGCCGACCTGCTCCATCGCCTCGGCCAGCATGGCGCCGATTTCCACATCGCCATTCGCACTGACAGTACCAACCTTCGCAATGTCGCTTGATCCCTTCACAGGAGTCGACATCTTCTTGATCTGCTCAACCGCAACATCGACCGCACGATCAATGCCACGCTTCAGGAGCATCGGGTTTGCCCCGGCCGCCACATTCTTGAGGCCTTCCTTGAAGATGGCTTCGGCCAGCACAACGGCCGTCGTCGTGCCGTCGCCGGCAATGTCCGAGGTCTTGCTCGCGGCCTCGTTCACCATCTTGGCGCCCATGTTCTCGAACGGCTGGGGCAGTTCGATTTCCTTCGAAACCGAAACGCCGTCCTTCGTCACCCGGGGCGAACCCCAGGACTTCTGTAGCAACACGTTGCGGCCGGTCGGACCCAGCGTCACTTTCACCGCCGCCGCCAACTTGGAAAGACCGGCGACCACGTTCTCGGCGGCCGAATGGTCAAACATCATCTGCTTTGCTGCCATAACTGTTTCCTCATCTCCGCGTGTCTCGCGGCGCTAATTCTGTCTGGCGACACCGGCAGTCTCCGCCGGCGCGAACGACCATCCAATCGCCTTACTTCTCAATCACCGCCAGCACGTCGTGCTCACGGAGCACCGTGTACTTCTTACCGTCCAGTGACACTTCCGTGCCGGAATACTTTCCGTAAAACACCTCGTCGCCGATGCGGACCGACAGCTTCGCACGATTGCCCGAATCGAGCATCTTCCCGGGACCCGTCGCCATGACCGTTCCGCGCGTCGGCTTTTCCTTCGCGTTGTCCGGCAGAACAATGCCGCCGGCCGTTTTCTCTTCGGCCTCATGCTGCTGCACCACGATGCGATCATCCAACGGAGTGATATTCAACTTCGCCATTGTCGTAACTCCTGATTTCATATCTCAGGCGGCCGATGGGCCGCGTTTGAATTCCATCACTGACACATCAGAATCGAGCGAAACCGCGAGAGTCACGTCAAACTACCCTCGCGAAATCCCACTGGGGGATTACATCATGCCGCCCATGCCGCCCATGCCGCCCATGCCACCCATGCCGCCCATGCCGCCCATTCCACCCATGCCGCCCATCTCGTCGTCATGGTCATGATCATGGCCGGCGCCGGCGTTCTCTTCCGGCTTCGACGTCACGCAGCAGTCAGTCGTCAACAGAATGCGTGCCACACTGCCGGCATTCTGCAATGCCGTTCGAACGACCTTGGCGGGATCGATGACGCCTGCCTTCACGAGGTCCTCGTAGGAATCCGTGAGAGCGTTGTAGCCAAACGCCCCGGATTTGCCCTCGACCTTGTGAACGACCACGCCCGGCTCGACGCCGGCATTCGATGCGATCGTCATGATCGGGGCGAGAATTGCCTGGCGAACCACGTTGACGCCGGCCTTCTCGTCGTCCCCGCTGGCTCGAACCTTGTCAATTGCCGACCGCGCACGGAGTAATGCCACACCGCCGCCCGGAACGATGCCCTCTTCCACCGCAGCTCGCGTCGCGTGCAAAGCGTCTTCGTAGCGAGCCTTCTTTTCCTTCATCTCGCCCTCTGTGGCCGCTCCGACCAGAATCTGAGCCACACCGCCTGCGAGTTTCGCGAGGCGTTCCTGAAGCTTCTCGCGATCATAGTCACTGGTCGTCGCATCGATCTCACGGCGAATCAACTCGATGCGACCCTGAATTTCCTTCGATGAGCCGGCACCCTCAATGATTGTCGTATTGTCCGCGCTGATCTGAATCTTCTTGGCCTGGCCCAGATCGGCGATGTTGATGCCGTCCATCTCGATGCCGAGATCCTTGAAAATCGGCTTGCCGCCCGTGAGAACCGCGATGTCTTCCATCATGGCCTTGCGCCGATCGCCGTAGCCCGGCGCCTTCACCGCGGCCACCTGGAGAATGCCCCGAAGCTTGTTTACGACCAGCAGCGCAAGTGCCTCACCCTCGACATCTTCCGCGATGATAAGCAGCGGCCGCTTGGTCTTCGCCACCTTCTCAAGCAGCGGAACCAGCTTGGTCACATTCGAAATCTTCTCTTCGAAGACCAGGACGAACGCTTTTTCCAGAACGCATTCCATTTCATCCGGATCGGTCACGAAGTGAGGCGAAAGATAGCCGCGATCGAATTGCATGCCCTCAACGACCTCAACGGTCGTTTCAAGGCTCTTGCCCTCATCGATCGTGATGACCCCATCCTTGCCGACCTGCTTGAAGCAGTCCGCCAGTTTCTCGCCAACCTCGCGATCATTGTTCGCGGAGATCGACGCGACCCGAATAATGTCTTCCACATCCTTCGAATCCGCCTTCACAGGGCGAGACATCGATTGGATCTCTGCGGAGACGGCGCGAACCGCCTTCTCAATGCCGCGGCAAACCGCCATCGCGTCCGCGCCCGCCGTAACGACTCGAAGCCCCTCCTTGAAAATGGCCTCCGCCAGCACCGTCGCAGTCGTGGTGCCGTCGCCGGCCGCGTCGGATGTCTTGCTCGACGCTTCCTTCACAAGTTGTGCGCCGAGGTTTTCATACTTATCAGAAAGTTCAATCTCTTCCGCGACCGTCACACCATCCTTGGTGACCGTCGGCGCGCCCCAGCCCTTGTCGATGATCGCGGTTCGCCCGCGGGGACCGAGGGTCGCCTTGACCGCCGACGACAGCTTCTGAACGCCGGTCAACAGAGCCGACCGAGCGTCCTCCCTGAAAACAACTTGCTTTGCACCCATGGGCCAATGCCTCCTGTAGCCTTTTCTGCCGAAATAGTCTTGCGTTGCCTGTTCCAAAGCTCGGGCCATCGACCGAAGTCGAACGCCGCCGAGATTGACAAACGAGACGATGAAATCAACAAAAGCGCCTATGAAACCCTTCGTTCCTGACGCCTTCCGCGTTTCCGCAACGCGGATAGAAAATCTCCGGCAGGTCGTAGGGCAACCCCCATGCCGAATCGCCTCGGCACGACAGAAAGTGCTAATGTCATCTAAAATAAGAAGTTAGAAATTTTGGCCACTGGCGCCACCACGTGAATTCGACTGCCGAAACGGCAGGCGCGATCGTAACACCTGCCGTTTCGGCTGCTATTGAGACCGCTTGCGCTTTCGGGCGACCCATTTCCGCAAGCTCGGCAACGGCAACGTGTTAACGACATCCCGGGCCGTAACCCAGCCGCGACGAGCCGTCTTGATTCCGTAGATCATCTGGTCAAATTGCGCGATGGAATGCGCATCTGTGTTGATGCAAAATTGGGCCCCGGCCTCCATCGCGATGCGAATATGAAGGTCGCACAGGTCGAGCCGCTGCCATGATGCGTTGATCTCCAGCGCCGTGCCTGTCTCCGCGGCGCGTGCGGCAATCGAAGCGATGTCCATATCCATCGCCTCGCGGCGACCGATCAGACGGGTCGTCGGATGGCCGATCACATTCACGCACGGATGGTCGATCGCGTCGAGCATGCGTTTGGTAACGCGATCGCGATCCTGCTTCATGGCGTTGTGAATACTTGCGACAACAAAATCACAGGCGGCAAGCAGATTATCTGGATAATCCAGCGAACCATCCGCGAGGATGTCGCACTCACAGCCGACGAGCACCGTGATGCGATCGTGCTCATGATTCAGCGATTTGATCTTCTCGATCTGACGCCACATGCGGTCGATCGCCAGTCCGTTGGCGATCGCGCTGGATTTCGAATGATCGGTGATGGCGATGTACTGATAGCCGCGTTCACAGGCGGCCGATGCCATCGTCTGGGCATCGGCGGTTCCGTCACTGGCGGTCGTATGGCAATGCAGGTCACCGCGGATGTCGGCCAGCTCGATCAGTGCGGTCGGCACTTTCAGATCAAGCTCGCCGCGGTCCTCTCGCTGCTCGGGCGGCACGCAGAGGACTCCGAGACGCTCATAAATTCCAGTCTCGTCCGCGCCCGCGAGGCGTTTTTCGCCATCGAACAAGCCCCATTCGTTGAGCTTCCAGCCGCGACGTGATGCCATCTCGCGCAAACGAATGTTATGCGCCTTGTTGCCCGTGAAATACTGAAGCGCGGCACCGAATGATTCTCCGGGCACGACTCGACAATCGACCTGGATTTCGGCGCCGTCACGCCGCTGCACGAGGATCGATCCCTTCGTATCACCGGAAGCGAGCACCCGACGACTTTGCGGCAACGCGACAAACGCGCCAACTACTGACGGTCCATCGTCCGCCTCGCACAGCAGATCCACATCGCCGATTGTCTCGCAGCCGCGCCGCAGGCTGCCGGCAATTTCCACGCGACGAACGCCCTTGACCGCTCGCATCGCACCGGCCAGTTCCTCGGCCAACGGCCAAGCGATTCCCAGAGGTGTCCGGCCGCTTGTCCGTTCCAGAAGCTCGATGCCCTTAGCGATCTGATCGACGCTTTTGGCCCCCATTCCCTTCAGCTTCACAAATTCACCGGACGCAATGACTCGTTTCAGATCCCCTATGCAGGTCACTCCCAACTGCTTCCATGCGAGCGCGACCTTCTTGGGTCCCATTCCGGAAATGCCCAGCAGCGCAGGCAAGCCGGACGGCACGGTCGCGAGCAATTCATCGTGCATCCCGATGCGGCCGTCGGCGAGAAACTCTTCGATTTTCGACGCCATCCCCTTGCCGATCCCCGGCAACATTCCTAACTCACCGGCGCGAGCCAGGTCTTCGATATCCTGCGTGAGATCTTTGACGGTGCGAGCGGCGCGGCGATAGGAATTGATCCGGAATGACTGCTCGCCAGTGATTTCGAGCAGGTCGGCAATGTCGTCGAGAACGGCAGAAACTTCCTTGTTTCTCATACTCTGCAATATAGTCAGCGCTGGAGAGGTTTCAACCGGACCGGTTTAAGAGCGCAGTGGTGGATCGCCGGGCCTTGTCAGATCATGCGCCGGGGTGCGCCAGAAATCGCCATCCTCATGAATGCGACCGCGCAGATCGATGTGCAACAGCCCCGCGCGGCTGATAAATCCGATTTTTCCGTCGACGATGCGCTTCCAGCCCGCGCTTTCGCTCGACCAGGGGTACACAATGAACTGCGCGGCTGTGAGGATCGCGACTGTCGCCGTGGCCCATGTTCTCCGGCGGGGTTCCACGCGACGGCTGACGTACGCACCGATGCCGAGGTAGCCCGCCCCGAGCAGAGGCAGGAAGTAGCCCTGAACGACATGGGTCAGCAACAAAAGCGTGAGCCCCGGCCCGACCCAACATGCGGTGAGCCAGCCGGCGGTCGGAGCCGCGCCGGGTGAAGGCAAGTCCACGCCGCGAATTCTCCGGCGTGACGATACGGCGATCGCCAGCAATACCGGAAGAGCCGCGGCGAAGTTCCATCCCAGATTGACCAGAATCTTGACCGCGTTTCGAATCAGACCGTCAACCAGACCGGCCCGAAACACACTCTGGCCGAAAAGAATTTCGCGGGTGTGCGCCAGTCGCGCCGATGCGGACGCGGGATCGCCACGACCGTAGAGCCACCAGCCGGCAGCATAGAGCATCACGAAACCGAGCAGGGTGAACCCCAACGTCAAAGCTGGCAGAGTCTTGCGACCGACCCATCGCTCCGACAGCAATACGAGCAGAAAAAGATAAAGGACGAGGTCGACGCGCAACAGGCACGACAGCGCCATCAGCGCGGCTGCGACCAGAATCAAAGCCCGACTCCCAGTCGATACAGCGCGGACGCATGCCAGGACGATGAACAACCCCAGGGCCGTTGAGGTGCAATAGGTCAGGGCCGTGACTGACGAAAACCACATCAGCGGACTCGCACCGAAAGCCAGTGCCGACCAGAAGGCGACCGAGCCCGACATGAATCGTCGAAAAATCAGAAACGCGACAGCCGGTGAGACCACGGAAGCGAGCAACGACCAGACTGCAAAAGCCCAATACGGCTCGACACCGAAACGGGCGAGCGACATTCCCAGTGCAACCCATAGCGCGTAGCCGGGATGATGCACGGGGTAATCGGCCGGATACCCAATCCCGGCGATGAAAGCCATCTCATCGGGATGCACCGGGTGCGGATGTTCCAAGACCAGCATCCGAAGGCCGAGCATCAACAGTGCAATCGAAGCACACGCCCAACCGACGGAAAGCCGTTCCACCCCCAAGGCGGAATCATCACTGTTCGATGGCGTCTGCTCCACGACCTGCAAGCGTATGAATGGACGCTACACGGTGCAAGTCATACACTGACCGCGCCGCGCAACTCCCTGGCGGTGGCGTGCAAACCGATAGGCCGCGTCGACCCATTTGTCAGGCACGCCCCTCTTCAACGCCGATTCACGGAGCGCTCCTCCATGGCAACACCGACTATCAAACGCATCGGCATCCTCACCGGCGGCGGCGACTGCCCGGGTCTGAACGCCGTGATCCGCGCCGTCACCAAGACGGCCATACTCGATCACAAATGGGAGGTATTCGGTATCGAGGACGGTTTCCTGGGATTGATTGAGAATCGAATTCGTCCAATGGATTGGGAAAGTGTCAGCAACATTCTCACCCGGGGCGGCACGGTCCTGGGCACATCCAACAAAGCCGACCCCGCACGGTTCGCGGTCGGCACGAATGACCAGGGACAGCCGATATTCAAGGATGTCCGCGACCGGGCGATGGCCAATTACAACGCTCATAAACTAGACGCCGTTGTCGTGGTCGGTGGTGACGGGACCATGACATGCGCGAATAACCTGACAGGCATGGGATTTCGGTGTGTCGGCGTACCAAAGACGATTGACAACGACCTGATGCATACGAACACCACGTTCGGATTCCAGACTGCCGTTGAAATCGCCACGGAAGCGATCGATCGACTGCACACGACCGCGGCAAGCCATCACCGTGTCATCGTCGTCGAATTGATGGGCCGCAATGCCGGCTGGATTACGTTGCACGCCGGCCTGGCAGGCGGCTGTGACATCGTGCTGATTCCTGAAATTCCGTATGATATCGGCGTGCTTTGCGAAGTATGCAAGCACCGCATGGAGACGCACCGGGCATGCACCCTGGTTGCCGTGTCGGAGGGTGCGAAACCACTCGGCGGCCAGGCCGTCATTCAGCAGACGATCGCCGACAGCCCGGACCCGGTCCGATACGGAGGCATCGCCCATGTACTGACGCGACAGCTCGAAATGTGCTCCGGAATCGAGTCCCGCGCCGTGGTGCTGGGCCACGTCCAGCGCGGCGGCACGCCCTGCGCGGCGGATCGCGTCCTGGCGACGCGTTTCGGCCATGCCGCGATCGACCTGCTGTCGACCGGTCAATTCAATCGGATGGTGGTTATCCAGCATGGCCAGACTGGCAGCGTGTCCATCGCAGACGTCGCGGGCCGCCAGCGAACGATTGAGCCGGAAAACGAATTGCTGCGAGTTGCTCGGTCGATCGGGACCTGCCTCGGGTATTAAGCCCACCCGGCGCTCGGACGGACAGCTCTCCGGCAAATGCGGGTTTGCAGCCCGATATTCCGCAATGCCCGGATAACAGCAGCCTCGTCGGGCCTGACACGAAGTTACAACGCCGGAATCGATTGACAAGGGGAGGAGATCGGTGTTAAATATTGTATTGGCAAAGCCTTGAAGTCATACCTTCCGGGGGGCCGGACGACTTCGGTCCGCCTGCCTTGCGCCCCAGCGCAGTTGTAACGGAATCACAAAGGAGACAGTGCCTTGGCCACGCGACCCAGTCTCGGTGTGGGTGGAATCGTCGGCGCAGCCGTCGGACTTGCGGTTGTCGGCGCGCTCGTTGCGTCCCCTTTGTACCTGAGTCCCTTTCAGAGCGAGAAGCAACTACTCGCCAAGGCGGCTGCCGACCCGATCGAAAAGATTCGGCGCGTCCTGCTGAACCTTGACGAAAGCCTGGTTGCGTTGGCTGACGCCCGGGCAGCATCCGAACAGGAGCTCCGACTCGACACGTCGCGAATCGACGAGATTCTGAAGCAGTCGCAGGGGCTCGTCGCGAAGGATCTGCTGGATGCGCTGTCACAGTCCGCGCAGGCCATGCAGGCGATCGAACAGTCCGATCGCGACCGCGGGACGGCGATCGCCGGCGATAGCGTCAAGTCCGGCCAATTGCAATTCCGCACCGCTCCCAATGAATTGAAGAATAAATATGTGGCCGCACATAAAGAGCTGCTGACCAAGGCAGCCACGGCCGTTCGCGAACTTGAGAACGCACGTGGCGGAGATGCAAATACATCCAATCTGCTCGGGGCCAATCGCATCAAGGCGATTCTGGATCAGGCCAAGGGACGCATTGAACGCAATCGGGCCGCATTCGAAGCCTGGCAGGCCGAGGTCTATCGAAAGCAGGCGTCTTCGCTGGTCGACTCCGTGACGCTTCTTCAGCGAATCGCCGGTTCACTCGAGGCGGAAGCTCCCAACGATGTGATCGCCGATCTGACCCGTCAGATCGAGGAGCAGGAGAAGGAAATCACGGGTCTGAAGTCGACCGTGGCGCAGATCGCGCAAGCGGTCGCGCAGGCCGAAGGTCGCGTGGGCGAACTGGAGGAAGTGGCGGTCCTTTCACGCCGGCGGATGAGCGAACTGGAAGCACAGGGTGCACCGATTCACGAACCCGACAGCGAGTACGGCCGCCTTTCGGAAGCCGCCCGAAATGCCGAAGCGGCAATCGATATCCTTCGCAACGGCACGATTGCGAACGCCCAGGTCGTATCTCCGCCTCCCGGCGGTGACATGCTCGAAACGAAATACGAGGGCGGCGACCAGCAACTGGGAATTCGGGATTTGCTTGATCGCGTTCAGCAACGAAAGGAGCAACTGGCGTCTCGCGAGAAGTTTCAAGCGACCTTGATCGCCCGCAAAGCGGACATGGTCAAGCAGCGCGATGAGATGAAAGCGCGAGCACGGGCGGCCTTGCAGTTCGCCGATGAGCAACTGGGCCAGATCGATCAGTTGCTCTCGATCGCCGAAAAACACCTTCGCCTTGCCGACAGCGCTGCCGTGGAGGCGGCGAAGTCTCTGCAGCAAAGCGCGCTGTGGTCCGTGAAGGCCGTGACCGGCGCGACCAATCGACAGAATGACGCTCGTTCCGAAGCGACGGGAGCGACGGAGATGGACCAGGACCGCATCAAGATGATCTCTGAGGATGTCGACATGAAGGCTGCCGCGGAGATCATCGGGGCGGAGAGCCTCTTGATGCTGGCCATCACGCATGCCGATCAGTATGAATGGATCCGCTCGGACTACGAAGTCCGGCTGAGCATCTCGCGCCGCACCGGCCGCGATGAGCCGATTGACATGGAATCGAAGTACGAGGACCTTCGCGTCAAGGCAATGTCGAAGGCGTCCGAGGCGGCGAAAATCTATGCATCAGTCGGCAAGACGCTTGCCGGTTCATCGTCGAAAATCGGCTCGGCCACAATTCAAGGCAAGGACCAGAAATGGCAGTCTGAAATCGGCGAAGCGACGGCGCACCTGTTGCTTGCATCGCTCGCGGCGTCTGACGATGAACGCCGGACCGAACAGGACGCGGCCTACGCCCTGCTGAAGGGCGTCGTTCAGGGTCGCGAGCAGAGTCCGAACGCCCAGGCGGCGATCCAGGCATTTCTCTATCTCCAGGAGAAGGCGAACTGAGGCGGGCCAACCGCTTCTCATCTCTGATCGTTCGAACGTCAACCCGCAATTGCGCGAGGTCCGGCCACCCTTTCGGTTGCACGGCAAACTGTCGGCTCGACTGCGCATTGGGTCTATCACGAATGCATCTTGATTGAATTGTAGATTCGGCGAATACTTTCCCGGAGGTCAACGGCACGATGGATCGTCGCCGCTTGATTTAATTCCCTCTCGGGAGATCAGCCAATGACTTGCAAACGGATGCCACGACACCTCGCGGACCTTCGCAGCCAGCCGATAGTGTGCCTCGTTCTGATCGCGATTGCGATCGGCATGGCCGTCGCCGGGCGCATGACGATCGGCGGCGAGCAGCCCCAGGCGGATCGAAACCAGTTCGAGAAACTACTCGACCTTGCTGAACATGCGATCGTGACCGTGAAATATGTGAGCAAGACGAGCTATGGCGAGGAGACCGACGAAAGCGATGAAGAGTTCTACGCCGTGATGATCGAGCCGACGGGCCTTGTGCTCTGTTCGGCCTCTCAGATGTCGTCCGGCTGGGGCGGTCAGTCGGTCCCGAAAGACATCAAGATTCTGATCGGCGATGACACCGAAGGTGTTGAAGCAAAGGTGCTCGCAAAAGACAGCGAGTTGGACCTGCTCTGGCTGCAGATCACAAACCCCGACAAGAAGGGATACAACTGCATCAAGTTCGATCGCTCAGCCACGCCGCGTCTGGGAGACTGGATTTACTCAATCGAAAAGAAGGGCAAGTACTACGACCGGGCAGCAATCATCAGTGAAGACCGCGTCGGTGGCATTCTTAAGAAGCCGCGCGACCTCGTCGCGCCGAGCCGTGGTGTTTTCAGCGATATCGGCATGCCGGTCTTCGCGGCGAATGGCGGACTAGTCGGCATGTTTGTCATGCACTCGTCGGACTCCGGCGCACTGGACGCGGGCGAGTCCGAATGGAGCGATACGGAATACATGGTGCTTCCGACTGAATCGCTGAAAAAGGCGACGGAGCAGGCGAAAAAGCACCATGCCATGAAAGAGAATGCGACGGCCGATTCGAGCGAGGAAGACGAGTAAATCGGCGTGGGGCAAATCCGGTCGAATGAGTTGCCCAGTGCGGATCAGCCGATGTTCTCGCAGACGTAGACGCGCTGACCTGTGTAGGGAGCTCGCAATTCCCGCATCTTGCGGAGCCATGGCCGCGCTTGGAGTTCGGCCTCGAAGTGTCGTGGATTTGCATAAACAAGCGTCACTCGGCGCGGAGCCTCGTCAATCGAACGGCGGATATTATCCAGCACGTTTGAGAGGATCTGACCCACGAATGAGTTATAGATGAAAATGACGCTCACGTCATGAGGCAGCGCGAATGAGTTCGCGTCAGCCGCGATGAGTTCGATATCGTGGCATCGAAGGTGCGGCCGAGCACGACGAACATTCTCGCGGGCAACGATGTCCAGTTGCGGCGCAATTTCGATTCCCATGACGCGCTTGAACGGATAGGTTGCGGCCACGACAACAACGCGACCCATTCCTGACCCGAAATCGATGAAGACGTCCTCACCGGGACGGATCTCCAGACTGTTCATGATCCGCCGCAGCGTGCGATGTTCGGCAGGCGCGTAGGGTTTGCACTGCGCGTTGTGAATGCCCAGTTCCGGCAATTGGATGTAATCGGCGGAGCGAATTCCCAGTCTCCGCTCGTACCACTGCTCTGCGAGTCGATGTACGGCATGTTTGACCGTTCGAACGACACCGAACTCTCGTTGATAGGCGATCACTTTCCTTGACAATGCCAACATGCAACGGTCTCCCGGATGCGGCGCGCACGCAATTTCTACCGAACAGGCGGATCGATCCGGCCGCGGGGCAGACCACGCCGCATAGCTAACATCGTCGGAAACGTCCCGTTCAGATTTGCAACTCGTTCGCCAGTCCGGGGGTTCATGCAATTCTTGCCGATCGCCAATCGGGGCGTCGTCCCGATATACTTACGCAAACAGTGAAGGCACTCGTTTACAACATCACGCCAGCACGGTGGATAGCGTGCAAGCTCGTTGGCACGGTTTGGAAGTCGGCCTGGCTGTCGAAACTCGGCGGCCTGCGCAGGGTCGAGCGGCCGATACCCACGCTGCCAGGGCAGGAGTGGGTGAGACTGCGAACGCGCCTCGGGGGCGTGTGCGGGACCGATCTTGCACTCGTCGCGCTGCGCAACCACCCCAACACCATACTCCAGCAGTATGCATCATTTCCCGCGGTCCTCGGACATGAAAACGTCGCTGAGATTGTCGAGATTGGATCGGCGGTTAGCGGTTGGCACATTGGACAACGCGTGTGCGTTGACCCGGCGGTCGGCTGCCAGGGACGAGGGATCAGTCCGCCCTGCCGTGCTTGCACGAATGGCGTTCCCTCGGTCTGTGAGTCGCCCGGTGGAAACGGCTTTCCACCACGTGCATTGCTCGGCTTGAATTCGGTCACGGGCGGCAGCTGGGCGGAATATTTCGTCGCGCACGCCTCGCAACTTCATGCCACGCCCGAGGGCATTCCGGATGAAACGGCCGTTCTGGTTGATCCCATCGCATCGGCAGCGCATGCCGTGCTTCGAAGGCGGCCGCAACCGGGCGAGGACATACTGGTACATGGCTCCGGGATTATCTCGATCGGCGTGATTGCATCGATTCGCACGCTGGGTCATGACAACCGCGTGACAGCAATCGTCAGGCATCAATTTCAGGGAGAACTCGCGCGACGATATGGAGCCGACAAAGCGATCGTTCTTCCGCGGCGGACACGACGAATCGATCGATACAAGGCCGTTGCTGCCGACACGAACGGCATCCGCATGGATGGACGCATGGGGAATCAGAGTCTGATCGGCGGCTACGAATTGACATACGACTGCTCGGGCAACGCGGCGGGGCTGGTGGACGCGCTCATGTGGACGCGCGGCCGAGGTACGCTCGTTGCCGTCGGCACAACCGGCATCGCGATGCACGACTCCACGCCCATCTGGTTCGACGAACTCAGTGTGATCGGCGCAAGCGGCCGACAGATCGAACAACTCGATGGCCGGAGGATTCACACCTATGATCTGGTTTTCGAGTGGCTTCAGTCCGGGCGACTCGATCTTTCGGCGCTGCCTCAGGCGCGCTATCCGTTGTCCCGATACCGGGAAGGCCTTGCAGCACTGCTGAATCGATCGCGTCGGCCAATCATGAAGGTCGTTTTTGATCCCCGCGAATAGTGAGAAATCAACCGCGGCCGTTCGCCACTCGAACGATATGCAGACACCCGAACGACGGAATTGGCATCATGGCACATGTCGTCGAATGCCCGGTATGCAGCATGGCCGTTTCGACGGAACACGTCACAATCGATCGGACCGTCGAATGTCCCCATTGCGAGACGCGCATTCCGCTGCCATTGAACGGCGTCGCGAGAAATGTCACTGAGCCCGGCGAGTCGACCAGGAACCCCGACGCCAGCGCGATTCGATTCTACTTCCAGTGTCTCAGATGTGGCACGCCGATGGAATCCGTGAGCCAATTCTGCGGGAAACCAGGCAGATGTCCCACGTGCGGCGTGGTGTTCATCATTCCCGATGTTGATTCACGCACCGGCGCGGCCACCCATCCGCCCATCTATCCGCACGACAATCGACCGCATTCGCCGCTGCACGCCTATGCAAGTGCCGGCGGTCACGCTCCGAAGCTCATTCGCCTCGAAAACGGTGAGCACGAGATTGAATGCCCCCGTTGCCGGCGCCGCAGCCGTGTTGATGCAAACATCTGCGACACCTGCGCCACGCCATTCACGTTGGACAGCGCATCGGCGTTCGCCGGATTCCAGCCATCCCGCTCGAACAGCTGTGCGTACGCCGCCCTCCTGGTGGGTTTTGCTTCTCTCCCCACATTTCATTTGCCGATTCTCGGCGTCATCGCAATCGGCCTGGGATGGATCGCACTGCGGCGATCGGCACGCCGCGCATCACGCGCGGGACGGAGTTCCTCAATCACCGGGGTTATCTGCGGGTCAATCGCGATTCTACTTGCGGTCCTGCGTCATCTCCCGTGAGCAACTTGCGATCCGGCCAAACTCCTCCATTACGGATGTTTCAGGGATTGAATCGCGACGAGCGTGCAAGTACAACGTAAAATCGCCGGCTGAACTGGTGATCGGGTTCATGCAGCGGTCCGGCGCCGGTCGATGCAAACATGGGCGCTCGGTGCGGCCGGCTCAATTCAACTCATTGCGAGTAAATCGGATGCCGACCGAAACGCGAGTGCCTACAATCAAGATGTGTCACCGCGGCAACGCTGTCGCCGTGGTTTGACGCGCCGGATTAGTTGGAGTTCAATCTGATCATAGCGGGCGACAGCACTCCGCCCGCTATCACACAGACTGTCCGACCGCGTTCACGGAGCGGAACTTGCGGGGCGGGTGGCATGGATGCCGCGAACGGACAAGATGACAAGAAGGGTATCACTTTGAACGCGCAGAACTTCCGAATCGACTCTCGGAGATGTGGTGATATTCAAGCCGGGCGCCAACTCGAATGGATCGTCGTGAACGGCCGCGGTGGTTACGCGTCCGCCGCCGTCAATCAGATGCTGACGCGACGATATCATGGCTTGCTGGTTGCGGCCGTCGAACCGCCGGTGGGCCGCTATGTCCTCCTCGCGAAGCTGGAAGCCACGGCTGTCGTGGATGGCTTGACGTATGAACTGGGCACAAATGATTTCCCCGAAGTCGTCGCGCCCAATGGATATCGCCTGCTGGATTCGTTCTCACTTCGCCCATTTCCCACATGGCGATGGCGCGTGGGGGATTCGCTGATTGAGCAATCGCTCTGCACAGTCGAAGGCGAGGATACCACCTATGTTCGATATCGGCTGCTTCAGGGCGACACGCCCGTGACACTCACGGTTCGGCCACTCTGCACAAGCCGCCATTTTCATCATTTGAAGCGGGCAACCGATTTACGCGAACCAACAGTCCAGGCCGATGCCGGCGGATTGACCGTCAAGTGGGACGACGGATTGCCCTCCATGCGGCTGTCGCATAACGGCCAGTTTCGCCCGCGGTCCGACTGGTACTACAATTTCGAACTGGCGACCGAGCGCGACCGAGGCTACGACTTTGCCCAGGATCTATTCATGCCCGGTCCGATCACCATGACGCTGCGGCGCGGCGACGCGAACGGTATGATCTTCGCCGCATCGACCCATCACGAGAGAACCTGGCAGGCGCACGAATCCGCCTTTGCGGCCGCCGCCGAACGCGACGAAGACATTCTTGCGGCGACGCCTGAATCCGAACCGCTCGTCTCCGCACTCGCACGGGCGAGCGGCGATTTCATTGTGCGCCGCGATGACTTGTACACCGTTATCGCCGGCTATCCGTGGTTCGAGGATTGGGGTCGGGATACTTTCATTTCGCTGCCTGGGCTATGTCTTGTAACCGGTCGATTCGAACAGGCTCGCGACATCATCAGGACGTTTGCCGGATACGTTGATCAGGGGATGATTCCCAACCGGTTTCCATCCTACGGGGAGCCGCCGACCTACAACACGGTCGACGGCACGCTGTGGTACGTTCATGCGATCGGCCGATATCTGGCCTACTCCGGTGACTGGAGCTTTATCGCCAATGAGATTTATCCGGTCGTCACGCAAATCATCGAATGGCACGAAAAGGGCACGCGCCACGGCATCCATCAGACGGAGGACGGCCTGCTTTTCTCCGGTGAGGAAGGATATGCGCTAACATGGATGGATGCTCGTTTCGGGGACCGCTCCATCACTCCCCGCATCGGCAAGGCCGTGGAAATCTGTGCGCTATGGTACAACGCACTCCGCATAGCCGCTTCCTTCGCGGATCGAATGCAGGACACCGCCCGCGCAAAGCGCTGGCGCGCGACGGCCGATCTGGCGCATGCGTCGTTTAATGAGCGGTTCTGGCGACGTGATCTCTGCTGTCTGTACGATGTGGTGGACGTGAATGGACGCCAGGGCGAAACCGATGGATCCGTACGGCCGAACCAACTCATGGCCATCAGCCTGACCTATCCGGTGCTCGAAGAATCCCGTCGTCGAGCCGTTGTTGCAATGTGCGAACGCGATCTGCTGACCCCAATGGGTCTGCGAACGCTTTCACCATCCGATCCGAACTATCGCGCGCATTACCAAGGAAGCGTGGAAGCGCGTGACGAAGCCTATCATCAGGGAACCGTCTGGCCCTGGCTGCTTGGACCGTTCGTCACGGCCTATATCCGCGCCTACGAGGGCCTGGAGACCGCACGAAAAAAGGCACGTGTTTTCCTCGACGGCCTGCTATTCCACCTCGAAGAAGCCGGCATCGGCAGCATCAGCGAAGTGGCGGATGGCGATCCGCCGCATATGCCGGGAGGCTGCCCTTGGCAGGCGTGGAGCGTTGCGGAACCGCTGCGTGCGCTCTGCGAGGACATCCTCGCCACGCATCCGATGCAGCCCTCGCGCAAGGACGCAAGCTCGCCGCAGCGTGTTCCGGCCGGAACAACCGGCGTGCGCTGACCGCGAGCGGCATTAAACTGAACTGCACTGGCGCAATGCGAGCTGATCAATGGGCGCCGATCCCGA
Source organism: Phycisphaerae bacterium (assembly GCA_019636475.1). NCBI lineage: Bacteria > Pseudomonadati > Planctomycetota > Phycisphaerae > Phycisphaerae bacterium. Next base: position 313,468 of record JAHBXN010000004.1, on the reverse strand, counting down.
CGGGCCACGGCGACGAAATCGCGATATCCGGAACGTCGCCACGAAATGGCGCTTGCGGCGCGTCGCCTTCCACCGCTGATTTCTCAAGCCGCTCGGCGCGTTCGATCAGCATCGCGTCGGCCAGCGCGTAGGCCACCCGTGCATACCATCGGGTTGTGTGCTCGTTGAACATCTCGGCATCCCGAACCCGCGTGAACCCCGCCAGCGCCTGGCCGGCAAACCAGTCCCGCAGGGCCATGCCCTTGTGAATTGGCGAATTGCAAGGATAAATAGGCCCGCCGTCGCCCGCCTGTGTCGTGGACATGACTCGCTCCGTTCGATTATTGGTGGAGTGCGTCGAATCGTCAGCCCGAACGAGGTGGATCTGTGTCCGCGGGTCTACAGACGCCTCGACATGACGCTTTCGCCGGCTTCGTCCTGCCACAGCGAGAAAACGTCGCAACCTAAAATTACAATATGGACTCCCGAAGGGCGAACAGCGTCCGGCTCATCATCCAACTCCCTGCGTGGTCACCGGCTGAAGCTCCGAGAATCCAATCACGACGGCTTAAGTGCGAGCGCTTGTTAGCAATTGCGGATGCGGACCGAATTCCAGTCCGCTACGCCGGATATTTCTTGACTGAATCGATTCCGATGCGATAAAATCGTTCAGATATCGGCCGGACCCGCCACTTCGATGAATTCGGCAAACTGAAGCACGGCAAGCACTTTAGAGGTCCGCCGTGCGCAGCCGGATCGAAGGCCGTCTCCGCGGTTGTCGGCCGTTGAATCCCTGCCTACTCTCCCTAAGCCGCTCTGATGTACCCGGCGCGCACAACGCAAATCCTTCCCCCCCCAGAGCCGATGCGTTTTGGCGCCAGGGCACAGAGCGGCCCCTTTTTGCACTCCGTTAGAAGCCGGGCATGTCGATTTTCCGTGAACCGGATTAGCCGCTCAGAGTGCGCGACTTGATTGACACCGACAAATCCAACGACGATATTTAATGATGACATTGCGCCGTCGATCGTTCGGGGTTTGTTCCTCAATCGAAGCTTTGTCGTTTCAAACAGGCTCCCGCCGCGGCGCGTGATTTTGAGGTTTGTGTCATGTCCGAAGGTACTGTGAAGTGGTTTAACGACTCCAAGGGCTTCGGCTTCATCCAGACGGATGACGGCCAGGACGTGTTCGTCCATCAGACCGAGATCAAGATGGACGGATTCAGAACGCTGGCCCAAGGCTCGCGGGTCCAGTTCGAAATTACACAGGGTCCGAAAGGCCCGAAGGCGACGAATGTCGCCCCGGTTGCCTGATACACCATCCGCACCCTTTGATCGCTGAAACAGGGCGCCGTCGAGAATAACGACGGCGCTTTTTTTATGGACCCGCGTTGTTTGGCACACGGACCGTCGTCACGGTCCTTCGAAATCAGCATGATTCACTTTAACTTGATTTCGGCGGCGGCCAGCTTGCGAATCTCCTTCAGATCAGACAGGTACTTGTCTGTGTACCGCGGATCGACCGCCTGGCATACCTTGGTTGCGGACTCGCTGACGCGCTGATAATCCGGGTCTTCGGTCATTCCGTAGAACTCCTCCGAGAGTGTAACAAGTCGAAGCAGATGGCGCAGAATCAATCCTTCCTGCTTCACCAATTCCCGATTGCGGACAAACCGGTAGAAGTCTTCATCCTCGAACACGTCGCCCGCAATGAACTTCGATTGAACGAAGACCGGCTCCGGCGCGGTCAAACGGGCTTCGAACGCCAATTTGAGCATTTCCGGGAAATTGGGCGGCCGGTTGCGGGATACACCGTCCCACCACGGATCATCCTCCGGATACCGAACGTCATCATCACCGCCGTCGCCCTCCGCCGACGGCATCTTCGTAAGCACGACGCCCATCGAAATCATCAGCGGAACCATGACGTCGCGTTCCAGCGGCCCCGCCTCGCGATCGGGAATTCGAACCTTCCGCAGAATGACCGGCGGCACTTCCAGCACGGAGTCAAGCGCGAGCAGCTTTTCCGCGTAATCGGCCCGATTCAGTTGCTCTACAAGGTACATCCCGTACAAGGGATCAACGCCTCTAAAATTTAGCAGCCGATAGATGCTTTCATGCAGAGTCACGTGGTCGCCATCGGCCGAGCGCGTGAGATAGCCCAGCGCTGCCAGATTGCCAACCATGAAATCAAGTTGCTCCTGATAGGAGGCGATTCGTCCGGGTTCGTTGAATCGCTTCGACACGAAGGCCCGCGTCTCATGCAGGGTGCCGGTCTTCGTCAGCAGAAAGATGAGCACCGAATAAGGAATCATCGACCGGCTGTATAGTTTCGCCGGGCCGGCCTCGATCAGGGTCTTGAGTTGACCTTGGGACCAGTACTGTTCGGTCTTGCGGCGAGTCGGGCGTTTGCGTTCCAGTTCCTTCCGCGCCTTCATGATGCCGAGATCCTTCGACCGCGGATCCAACTGATCGTACTTCAACTTCCATTTGAAAATTTTGACGTCATCCTCATGCGGCAATGCGAACACGAAGCCCCGGGAGTCGAACTGCGGCCGTCCGGCTCGCCCGAATATCTGGTGGGCCGACGCCGAAGGAATGAGTTTGCGTTCGCCAGGCTTCCCCTTGAGCAGCGTGCTCAGGACAACCGATCGCGCGGGCAGATTGATGCCCGCCGCCAGCGTTTCGGTGCATATGACAAACGGCACAAGCTTCTGCTGAAACAGGTCCTCAACGATCTCCTTGTGTTTGGGCAGGACGCCCGCGTGGTGAACACCGACGCCGCGAATCAACATCTGTCGCAGCTTCGGACCGACGCCCTCCTTGAAATCTTCTATTCGTTCGTCGAGCTGTGTTTCAATCGCCTTTCGTGTTTCGGCGCCGATTACCGACAGACCCTTGAGCTTTTCGGCTGTTTCCCAGCATTCGTCGCGATTGAAGCAGAACACCAGCGCAGGCGAGCGATTCTGCTCGTCTTCGGGCGAGACCATCGCCGCGAGTTGCTCCGTCAGCAGCTTGTCCTCGATCCATACAAACTCAAGCGGGACGCGGCGTTCATTCGATACAACGACCCGAATCGCGCGACCATGCGACGTTCGCAACCATGCGGCAAATTCTGTCGGATTGCCGACTGTCGCGGACAGGAGCAGCACGCGGACATGTGCCGGCAGGAGCACAAGGGACAACTCCCATACGATGCCGCGCTCCATGTCATTGAAGGAGTGGAACTCGTCCATCACCACGGCGTCCACATACGTCATGTCCGCCAGGGCGGGATCCGTGGAGAGTAGATGATTCAGCAGTATTTCCGCGACCACAACGCGCACCAGCGCGTCCGGATTCACGCGACGATTGCCGGTGATCAGTCCGACATCGTCACGGCTGAATCCCCAGTTCTCAGCGAGGAGCTGCAATTCTCGGAATTTCTGGTCGGTCAGTGCGATGAGCGGCGTCGTGTAGTACAGCCGACGGCGTGTATGCAATGCCTCGAAGACGGCAGCCTCGGCAATCAGTGTTTTTCCCATGCCGGTCGGCGCGCAGACCATCACCCCGCCCGCTTCCTGAAACCACGCGAGCAGCGCCTCTTCCTGATAGGCGTACAAATCGAACGAAAGAGAATCGAGAAACCGGCTGCAGACTTCGTCGCGCGTCATGGGAACTAGCATAACCTCCACCGCCGAACATCAAAATCGCGGGACCGGTACACCGAATCGCGATGCCGGCGAGACATCAAAACGGTGAACGATCAGCAGAGGTCCGGGTTGCGACCGGACGCTGCGCCGCTCCGCGTTCGAGATCCGTGTCGCCGGTTCGCAACCCATTCGAGCTCGGCCATGATCGGTTGCCGTGTCCCAGGTTCGTTCGACGTTTCGAGCCTCATTGATGCGGTTGTCGCAATCATCCGGCTGTTCGGTTAGGATTGGGTGGGGATGCGGGTTGTTCACCGTGATCCCGGCGGCGACGCGAGTGGTCGGGCAAGACGTCTATGAGCGCCACACACAACCACGACACGGCAGCGGGCCCGCACGCCCTCTGCGAGAAACAGATCCATGACCTCCAGGCCGTGCTGGAAGTCACGCGCGACATCATCGGCATTGGTGAACTCGTGCCGCTTCTTCGTCGCATCGAGACTGCCGCGCTGCGCGTGCTTGAATGTGAACGGGCCACCATCTTTCTTCTGGACCGCGAGCGCGGAGAACTGGTCAGTCGGGTATCGACCGGCGTGGACGAGATTCGATTCAGCGTGGAACAAGGCATTGCAGGCGAAGTTGCCAGAACCGGCGAAATCATCAACGTGCCGGACGCCTATGCCGATCCCCGATTCAACCCGGAGATCGACCGCAAAACAGGCTTCAAGACGCGCAACATGGTCACTTTTCCTCTCGTCGGGTTTGATCGGACGATCGTCGGCGTGCTACAGGTGCTCAACAAGCGAGACGGGCATTTCGACCCCTGGGATCACGACCTGGTTGAGACTTTCGGGGCGCAAGTTGGCGTCGCTGTTCAACGGCAAATTCTGCTGGAGCATTTCGCGCAGAAACAGCGGCTCGAGTCGGACCTGAACATTGCCCGCGACATTCAGCGGGAATTGATCCCCAAATCGGCTCCAGACCTTGACGAGTTCGATATCGCCGGCTGGAACAAGCCCGCAGATCAGACGGGCGGCGACTGCTTCGATTACTTCATGCTGCCAGACGGCTCGCTCGCGATGACCATCGCCGACGCAACCGGCCACGGCATCGGACCGGCACTGATGATCGCTGAATGCCGCGCTCTCTTCCGCGCGACGGCGTCGATGTCAACGCAACTGGACCAGATCATCGGGCGAATCAATGATCTGCTGTGCGACGACTTGCCCGACGACCGCTTCGTCACCGCTTTTTTCGGCATTCTTACACCTCAGCGAAAGCGGCTCAGCTACCTCAGCGCAGGCCACGGACCGATTATTCATTACCACCGCGCCACCGGCTGCATCGAAGAATTGCCCGCCAATGGCGTTCCGCTCGGAATCATGCGTGAAGTGGACTGGCCCGAGCCGGCGACCTTTGAAATGGACTCCGGCGATATTGTCCTGCTGATCACTGACGGCTACTTTGAATGGAAGAACGCTTCCGGCGAGCAATTCGGCACGGAGCGCATCCTGCAAATCGTGCGCAAGCTTCACGAACGCCCCGCCGCCGAGATCATTGCGGCACTGAACGCGGCCGTTCTCGATTTCGCCGACGGCGTACCGCAGGCCGACGACCTCACCACACTGATCGTCAAGAAGAATTAGCGGGACCGCTGTGTCGTCTCATTCCGTCGAATCGATTCCGTAAACTGTGCCCAAGGGATGTTGTCTTTGGCGAAATTGCAGTCCAGATCAACGGATTCGGCAAAAAAAGACGCTCACGGACCCTGAATCGGAGGGCTCGCCGGCATGCCCGGATAGCGCAGCTCAGGCAAAAACCGCTCAATGCCCTTTCCATGGAAGAGCACGAGACTCACCGTGATTGCCACCCACAGCACCGCCGTCACCAGGAAAGGCCGATCCTGCACGAGAATTTCGCTCGGTCCGGTCTTTTCGCCTTGAATAATGACCATGGCATATCGAAATACCGCGTAAAAGACGAGCGGCGTTGTGAAAACCATCGACCGCGGCGCCGGTGTATTCGGATCGAGCGTGTAGAGCAGGAATGTGATGACTGCCATCGCGCCGGTCACCGCGAGCAGGTTCGTCAGCAGTTCAACATTATAATGGGCCAGCGTCGCGCGGTGTTTGACCGCGCTACCATCGCCATGCAATATCGCAAGTTCGCAACGCCGCTTGCCGAAACCCAGAAACAAACAGAGTGTGAATGTGCACACGACAAGCCATGCGGAAACCGGCACTTGAATGGCCTGAGCCCCGGCCAACGCTCGCATGACAAAACCGATTGCAATGAGAATGACATCCAACAGCGGCTGCTGCTTTCCCCAGAGTGAATAAAGCAGGTTGAGCAGCAGGAAGCCGATCGCAGTCAATGCAAATCCCGGCGGAAGGTAGAGCGACCCCACGACGCCGATGAGCGCGAGCAGGACGGATTCAAATCCGGCAAAAGCGGGCGACAGCGCGCCGCTGGCCACCGGCCGCATCCGCTTGGTCGGATGGTGAGCGTCCTCACGATAATCGAGCAGGTCGTTCAACGCATAAACAGATCCGGAGAGCATGCAGAAGATTCCGAATGCGGCAACAGACTTCAGCACTTCGTCGATGGCTTCGGGCTGATCGAATCTTACACCGAACACCAGCGCCGCAAACACGAAGACATTCTTGACCCACTGCGCCGGGCGAGTGAGTCGAATCGCGGCTACCAGCTTTGTGACCAACTATTGTGCCTCCGTTGCGAAATTCGGCGCATTCTCGCGGAATGTGGGAAGGCGTCAAACCGCCCGGAAGTTGTTGGCTGTCATTCGGTGGGGCTTTTCGAGACCACGTTTGCCTCAAATCAGCGCGATGCGTCCGTGTCACGCAACGAGCGGGCTCGAATACCGGGTGCAATGTCCTGTCCATCACGCCGTTTCGCGGGACGAAGTTCATCTAATTTCAAGGTGCGTGCCAGGCGAATGCCGACGCGATAGCGGCCGCCGTCCAGATCGCGGCAATGCCGCACGCTGCCGCTGACATGAACGGGCTGACGACTGACCGTCCGATAGGCGATCGTGCAAGCCGTCCCGATCGCCAGCCTGCGGTCGAACTCCAGGGCCAGCCCGCTCTTCGAAAAATCAAAGACCGGACACTCGACATATTCAGCCCGCCCCATCGGGTCCGACGCCGAAAAACAGACGAAGATGCGTTCGCACTCATGACGACTATCGCGACGGCGTGTCGTCAGGCCGCTGGCATGGCCTGTACCGAAATTCGTGGCGGATCCGGCTGCGTCGTGGCGGACCGTGTCGTGTCGAATTTCCGCCCCGCTGGGTTCCCCGTCCCAGAGTGGAATGGGTTCGTCAGACATGTGCCCCCCTTTTCTTTCGCCGCGCGGCATTACCCGGTGACTCCAGCCGGATGCCCATCTCCCGGGGGCGCTATCGGTCGATGCCCGTACCGGCTTTCTTTTGCTTCAGCGAACCGGACGCATGCACAGCTCACGACAGGCCCGGATAACGAATTCGATCGCGACCGAAAAAAAGTTGGTTGTAGAATCAAACAGTTCGCGCTGCTGTGACAGTTAGTAATTGACAAGCAAAAACGATGGTCCGGTGGTCCGCGAGATGACCTATGCCCTGAAGCCTGCGTCTGACGCGCCGAACCGGCCCGACCCGGTTGTTGGACTGTCATCATCCGCCGCGATGGAAGAACTTCGTCGCAGGCTGGTTCGATTTGCGTTTCGCATGTTGTGGAATCGCGATGATGCCGAGGAAGTGACGCAGGATGCCTGTTTGATCGCACTTCAGCGAGGCATCACCCTCTCGGATGCGAACTTCGGTCCGTGGATGTTCAGAACCGTGGCGAATCTAAGCCTGAATCGTCGGCGAAGCAGAAAGGCCGATCCGCTGGATGAATCGATGTATGCCGCCAGCGGAAGCAACCCCGCCACGCTGGCATCGGACGCCGAGCGGTTGGAAAGGCTTCGCAAGGCGGTCGAATCGCTGCCGGACCAGCAGAGACTGGCGGTTGTTCTGAAGACGCAGGAGATGATGGACTACGCCGATATCGCAAGAGTCATGGAAATAACCGAATCGGCAGTGCGCGGGCATGTGTATCAGGCTCGCCGAAAATTGGCTGAGTTGCTTTCAGATTGAGGAATTCGATGGCGCGTATCGAGCTTGAAAACGCGAAAGGCGATTGCGGCGAAGTTCGTGCCGGTCTCGACGACTGGCTCGACGGCGCGCTGGATGAGGCTGCGCTCGGGAAGATCGACATGCACTGTGCGAATTGCCCGGCGTGCCGCGATTGGTTCGAGCGGCACCACCGAATCGCCGGCGACCTTGAATTGCTCGGGTCTGTCGCAGACCGGATTCTGCAAAAAGCGCCCGCCGCAGCCCCACCGCGAAAAACAACACCGATTGCCTGGCGAATCGCCGCGCTCGTCGCGATGGCTGTCGGTGCGGTCTTCGCCGCTCGGGCGATCTGGAAGGCGCCTATGTCGCAACCAACGGCGATCGGACCGATTGAAACCCCCGCAAGCCATCCGGTGAACTTGGCCAGTTCCGCCGGCCCGGCCTCTCGCAGAGGCGTAAGTATTGACCCCGGCGAAGGACGGTTCGCGGTCTCGATTCCGTCGAATGACCCGACCATTCGAATCGTCTGGCTCTACGACGACCGGAACGCTCGATTGAAAATTCACGAACCTTGAACGCTCGGCCCCGGTGCTGACGCTGCGTCACGAGCCGGCCGTTTCGTTATGTGAAGACTCTGGCCATACCCGCGGCGAATTCGCCGCGCGATGGCATGCCAAAAAGAAAGGAACCGATCAACCATGTTCACCACGCTTCTATTCTCACTCACGTTCATCGGCGTCGCTCCGTCCGATTCGACACAGCCCACAACCACGAGAACGAATCCACCCGTTCAACTCGCCTTACAGGATCCGCCGGTTGAAGGTCATTCGCCGGGACGCCGGCGCATGGAATCGTCGCCCCCTCCGCCTCAGGAGCCGAGCGGCCGTGTCCGTGCTGCGGCAAGCGATCTCGGTTCTCCCTTGACGGTCGCACCGGAGTTGCGAGTCATCCAGCTTGAGAATGCAAATGCCGCATTCATCACCCGGATCATTTGCCGTGCCTTTCAGGACGAAATCGTGTTTGCAGACTCGACACGAAACGCCGTGATTTACATCGGACCGCCGGGCCTGGCCGGGAAGGTCGTCGAGATGGTCAAGCAGCTCGACTCATCGGGGAATTTGCCGTTGAATCAGGATAGTGTCGTCATGCTGCCCATCCGCAACCGCCCGCCGCACGAGATTGCCGACCAGCTTTCGTCGGCGTTGGCGCGACGTCAGATTCGTATCTCTCCGGATGCGCGTGCCTCGGCAATCGTCCTTTCAGGCGATCAATCGGACATCGACGCCGCAAAGCGAATTGCCACGGAGCTTGATGTCGCTCCCCCATTTGTGCATCTGGAGTTTGCGTTTTTCGCGGCTCGCGCCGCAAGCCCGGACGCGAAGAAAGAGCCACAGCTCGCCACGCCTGAAGATCTCAAGAACGTCGAGAAAGAGATTGCAAGATTCGGACGCACCGAATACCTCGGGCGGTTGTCCACATCCGCACTTCAAGATCGAAAATGGAAAGTAAGCGGCGGACTGTCGGGGACTGTCGAAGTCATGAATTTCGGCGAGGTCATTTCGGCTCCCGCGGAAGGGCCGATCAAGATCGAATTCGGCATGCGCATCAACCAGCCGTCCACCGCATCTCAGAACTCGCCGCCGTTTGAACTCTCCACGTCCGTGGCAGTCCAACCGAATGACTATCTCGTGCTTGGAAGTGCCCCGGCCGGCGCGAACCCCGGGGACTCGATCATCCTCGTCATGAGGGCATATCGATGAAATCGATGCGTCATCGATAGCCGCGGTATTGAATGTAATCCAATCGCCAAGAGGCTGCCGCGAATGCCGTCCACTAAAGCGAAAGCGGGCGGAGCCGAGATTCGGTTCCGCCCGCTCGAATACTGAGAAATCCCCGACTGGGATCAGGCGAGGCTCGATGCCAGGAATACGTTACCGGAGTACAAGGCCTGTCGACTAGAGCGTATTGACCAGATCGAGCGCCAATGCACCGAGCAATGAACGAATCGGGATGAGCGCCAGATCCGTCCAGAGGACGCCGCCAAACGTCGCGATCGCCAGGGCTTCAATGCAGCCCGTGGTCAATGGGAGCAGCGCCAGTGCAGCCAGCGACAACACCTTGATCTTGTTCCCGGATAGCAGATGCTTTGTGCCAGACATAAGTTGGATCCCCGTACTTGATGGTCTAAGTCGCGATAGACGCCTCCGGATCGTCCCTGCCGTGATTGGCTGAGCGCCCGACGCGAGAATCGACGATGGTCAGAATCCCACGACGTTGAAATTGATTCCCAGCAGGCCCAATCCTGCACTTACCAGATCGGCTATCACATTCAGAATTTGCAAGAAAAAACCGGTCGGGAAAAAAGTGAAGAAGATCTCAAACGCGTCCCGCAAAATTCCACCGTCAGCACCCATGATTCTTCCCTCGTTTGTTATCGCCTGCGCTCAGGGCGAGAGCTGGCGCGGCGCAACTCAACTCTGAATCGTACCGAATCGGCACAAACCTGTTCGGAATTTGAAGCACTGCCCCCGCCGGTCCGCCTAAACGATCAAATGACCGGCCGCATTCGTTCCAGCGGAATCCGATGGCGCATGCATCCCGCATCCAGACTTCGTCAATTCTATGTCTGAGCATTCGTAGGTTCAATGGACAACGATCCGGCGAACGACTTTCAATATGCGGTGCGTCCCAATATCACCGCGATTCTCATATTACCGGTCGAAAAACGACCGGCTGACAAACTCGACCCGGAATATTGTAGTCAGATAAATCGACGAAAAGCCGCCAGCGCGTCACTCCTCACTGCCATCCTTGCTGGACGACAGCAACGACAATTGCGACTGGGTCAGGCGATCCCGCGACTGGGGATCATCCAGACTCGACAGAATCGGCCGGTCAATGGAACCGCCGGAGGGCCGCACCGTCAGAATCTGCGGCGCGACATCGAGCATGACACCTGGTTCGACGCAAACGCGCCGAAGCAGCGGAATAATGGCAGCCCGGGCAATCGACGAAATGGCAAAAAGCCACATGTACGCGGAATAGCTCGCATCCAACGATCGAAGCAATGCTCCGCCGAGCAGCGAGCCCGTCACAATCGCCGTCGAGTTGACGAGATTGAATGTGGTCAGAACGCTTGTGCGCTCGTCATTGGGAATGGTCTCAAACAGAAGCAGAAACGTCGCAAACTCGTACGTTGCCCAGCAGACACCGGCAAGAACCTGCGTCGACATCAGATAAACGGGCGAATCAGAGACAACCCACATGACAGCCAGCGGAATCAGACCAATCCCGCCAAACCACAAAAGCTTGATCGCACCGTAGCGCCGGGCAAATCGTCCGAGAAAAATCAGCGAGAGCGAGCGGGCGAAGTAAGACACTGCCAGCATTCCAACGTACATGCCATACGTGAAGTGCAGCTTCTCAAGCATGAAGGGTGTGAAGTACGGCGCCGCCAGTTGCGTGGCAATCTGCACCGATGCCATGTAAACCAGGAGCGCGCCGCGTCGGCTCCGAAATCGGTTGATCATCTCTCCGAGCCTGACACGCCGCTCGATGAAATCCTCGGATGCAGGCTCGACCTGCTTGTACAGGTAATACGACGAGATCAGTCGAGACAGGCACGCCACCGCAAATACGATGGTGAAACCCAGCAGCGGCACGCCGACGGATTTCGTGTTGTGCAGAATCACGCCGCCGACGATCAGGCCCAACATGACGAAGAACTGCGCGAACCGCGTTCGACGCGAGAAGAAGTGGGTTCGAATGCGCGGCGGAACCAGGTGACTCATCCACGTGTTCCACGCCGGCGCCGCCGCCAATGCGCCAGCCCAATAGAGCGTCGCGGTGATCAGCACGCACCATCCCGGAATCCACCCCTGCCACGCCCCCACACAAAGCGGTACGAATGCAAGCGCCTGCGTCGACGCGCAGAGGATCACCCATCGTCGGCGCGACCCGGTATGCTTCAGGACAATCGGCGAGATCATCTGAAGAATGGAGCCGGTCAGCATCGGCACGGTCGCCATCAGGCCGGCAACCACTTCGCCCAGTCCGACGGCCAGAACGAACGCAGGTAAATACGTCTCGCCGAGACCGACCATCACGCTGAAGGCAGATGCGTCGATCACGCTGGATCGAAGGCTGGATCGAATTGGATCAACAGGCTGCTCGGCCTGTCCACCTCGCTTCATTCGATAACTCTCAGATACGTCCCCAACGAAAAACCGACCAGTGTAACCGGATCAGCGGATATCGCGATGCCTGGGATTGAACGCACAATACCGCCAGAATCCGCTCGATCCACCCACGACGATAAGGAAATTCGAAACAGCGGTGCTGTGCTGATCCGGGCGAACGTCCGCCCTTCGCCGCAGGCATTGTGAGCTTTCCTGGCTGAGCATGCGGAGCGGCATTGCGGGCTGATTACTTCACGATGAACATCCGAAATTGAACGCAGTCGATTCCGGCGGCGCCCAGCAAATCTCGGGACGGAAGTGTGCCGTCGCGGTGCCCCCTGCGATTGGTGATTTTGAATGCCTACCGGAGCACGAGCACCGCGGAAGCGGTTGGCTTTCGCTATCTAAATGTGCAGGAATGTGCAGGCCGGACTCGTTCCTGAGAAACCGAGTGGGTCCGAAGTGTTTTTCCAGCGCAGGGCGCGGTACAGAAAAGGATCCGCCCCTGCCGTCGCGTGCGCGGAGTTGGAACTGACCGGTCGCGACCGGAACAGTACGCATTCATTTTGACTATCGAAGACGGTGCATGGCGCAGAGGTTGCGGGAATCCGGACTCGGCAAGCGCGCGCCGCATCGTGCAGCCCGGCTACCAGCCTTCGCCGAACCGCGTTCGGCCTTTCAGGGCCGAACGAACATCGGCATCAAATCGCGGGATAATCGAGACGCACGCCGGTTGCGGTCGATCGGAAATCGCGGCACAGCCAATTTCTACCGCCGCCTGCACATCCGCCAGCAAACCGCTGAAGTGTGCCAAACCTTTGCCACCGAGGCCGTCGCCGAGCCGAATCTCGATCAGCGACACGACTGCCCCCTTCATCGCCGCATCGGCAGCCTGAATTACAGCGGCGAGAGTCGGCGTCTCGATCACACCCACTGCGTCGTCGCCCCATTCTCCGAGGCGGCCGGACACCGCATCACGCACTGCTTCGTGTGCGTCGGGAAGCAGTACCGAATCAAGGATCGCGGCCTCGCCGATTCGCCGCCCCTCCACGAAGGACTCTGTCACGCTTGCCACATCGCCGCCGAAGAGGATCGCGAATTTTCCCGGTTGCACGGTGCCGACGCCGATCATCCTGACCGGCGCCTTCTTCGCCAGTGCATCCGCCGCACGAACGCCGATGGCGACACTGGAAAACTCGAGCATTGCAATCGCGGAAAAGGAGTCAGGCATGTTCTGGATACAGCATCAGATCAGGAACGGACGTCTCGACCGTCTTTGGATGACGCGACACGAACGTTCAGTGGGCGTTGACAGTCTCTCGGGTTTTGCAAGCCGAGCTACACACTCCAAGTCGCGGCGTCAGATAATTCGAAAATGGTCCACAAGCACGCAGCGCCGCTCGCGCGAGAACGATCTCGGATCGGTCAGACCTTCACCCGTCGGACTCGCAATCGAAAACGAGGTGTACCCCTCGCCACCCTCGCCGAGACCGCAATAGATCGGCCCATTTTTCACGAAAATACTGCAGTTGATTTGCCGAGCCATGCGCGACAGCCGTCCCAGGTGCATCG